>JAFVOQ010000064.1 GCA_017505785.1 Clostridia bacterium | reverse complement strand
CAGAAATCGAGCATTGTATCCCTGCTCTGGAGGCGGTGCAGCCCGAAGATCTGAGTGCGGGTGAAATCAGCGTCCACATCGGAACGCCGTGGATACCTGCCGAGGTATATCAGCAGTTTATGTTTGAAACCTTTGGTACGAACCGTTATGCCCAGGACAGAATGGGCGTCCTTTATTCCCGCTATAACGGCACTTGGAATGTTACTAATAAGAGCGCCGACAGCAGTAATATCAAGATTACTACAACCTACGGCACCAAGCGTATCAATGCCTACCACATTTTCGAGCAATGCCTAAATCAGAAGGATGTACGCATCTTCGATACGGTCATTGAAAACGGCAAAGAGAAACCCGTGCTCAACAAGAAGGAAACGGCGATTGCCCAAGACAGACAGGAGCTTATCAAGCAGAAGTTTGTGGAATGGATATGGCGGGATATTGACCGCCGTGAGATGCTTTGCAAACTCTACAATGAAACCTATAACTCCATTCGTCCCCGTGAGTATGACGGTCAGCATATCCGCTTTACGGGTATGAACCCCGAAATCTCTTTGCGACCGCACCAAATCAATGCTATTGCCCATATTCTTTACGGCGGTAATACCTTGCTTGCCCACGAAGTAGGCGCAGGCAAGACCTTTGAAATGGTTGCGGCGGCAATGGAGCTGAAACGCTTGGGACTCTGCAACAAGTCGATGATCGTCGTGCCGAACCACATCACCGAGCAATGGGCGGCAGAATGGTTGCAGTTATATCCTGCGGCGAATGTGCTGATAGCCACCGAGCGTGACTTTGAAAAGCAAAACCGCCGTAAGCTCTGCGCCCGTATTGCCACCGGCGATTACGATGCCGTTATTATCGGTCACAGCCAGCTCCAAAAGATACCGATGTCAAAGGAGCGACAGCAAGCCATTATTGAGCGACAAATCGAGCAGGTTATGATCGCCATTCAGCTTGCCAAAAAGGAAAAAGCCGAAAACTTTACCGTCAAGCAGATGGAACGTACCCGTAAATCCCTTGAAACAAGGCTTGAACGGCTCAACGATATTGAGCGTGATGATACCGTGACCTTTGAAGAACTCGGTGTTGACCGCTTGTTTATTGATGAGAGCCACTATTTCAAGAACCTGTTTCTTGCCACTAAAATGCGTAACGTGGGCGGTATCGCACAGACCGAAGCACAAAAGTCCTCCGACCTCTTTATGAAATGTCAGTACCTTGACGAAATCACCGAGGGTCGAGGGGTTATCTTTGCAACGGGTACGCCTATCAGCAATTCAATGGTGGAACTCTACACTATACAGCGATATTTGCAGTATGGACTACTTGATGAATTGGGACTCCAGCATTTTGATGATTGGGCGGCGAACTACGGTGAAACCACCACGACCATTGAGCTTTCCCCCGAAGGTAGCGGATACAGACCGAAAACAAGGTTTTCCAAGTTTGTCAACCTACCCGAATTGATGGCACACTTTAAGATGTGCGCCGATATTCAGACGGCGGATATGCTCAAACTCCCCGTACCCGAAGCAATATTCCACAATGAGGTTATCAAACCCTCCGAACTGCAAAAAGAAGCCATTGCGGGACTTGCGGAACGAGCCGAAGCGGTGCGTGGCGGTAACGTCGATCCGAGCGTGGATAATATGCTCAAAATCACCAACGACGGCAGAAAGTTAGCACTTGATATGCGGCTTTTCAATCCGCTTGCACCCGATGATGAAAACGGCAAGGTTGCCACCTGCGCCCGTAACGTATTCCGTATATGGGATGAGGGCAAAGAGGAACGGACAACGCAGCTTGTGTTCTGCGACCTTTCCACCCCGAAAGGCGACGGCAGTTTTAACGTCTATGAGGATTTGAAGCAGAAACTTGTGGAGCGTGGCATCCCGGAGGAAGAAATCGCCTTTATTCACGATGCCAATACCGATGCCCGTAAAAAAGAACTGTTCGCCAAGGTTCGCTCCGGTCAGGTGCGTATCCTTATGGGCAGTACCCCGAAGATGGGTGCGGGAACCAACGTGCAGGATAGACTTGTGGCTCTCCACGACCTTGACTGTCCGTGGCGACCCAGTGACCTTGCACAGCGCCTTGGCCGTATTGTACGACAAGGCAACCGCAATAAGAAGGTAGATATTTTCCGTTACGT
>JAFVOQ010000063.1 GCA_017505785.1 Clostridia bacterium | reverse complement strand
GTTGTCATCATTAGCTTTTATACTATAGCCGAAGAGAGCCGAACACATCAGCCTCACGGCAATACTTTTTTGTATCTTTTGCCGTGCCAAGACTTACAAAGTAACACTTTGTTGCGTCTTTGCGCAACAAAAGCTGCTAAAAAATTATTTGCCGAGAGGTGCGGAGCAGTATTTACAAAACAAAAATTTGCTCCGGCAAGAGAAAAGCGCGCAGGCATATGTGGATATGGCAAGAGCTTTTCCCGCAGTCGGGGTGAATTTTTGTTTGTAAAGACCTGTCGGGTTCGACTCCCTTCGGCTATAGCCTATGATAAATTATATCAAAAATATAACGCGAAATCAAGCAACCTGACACGGAGCAAGGCGCAACCGACGGTTGCAAAAGCTTCGCAATTTCATAAAATCAAAGGAAAGGATCTTGCGTTACACCTCTCATACAAATTGTACCAAATCCAAGGTCTTGTGTCAAGCACAAAAGCGTTTCACGGCGTTATTTTGGACAGGCGGCACCTCATAGAGTTTGTTGGAGGTGATTTTTTGTTTTCAGCTTTGATTTCTCTTATTTTGGGCGCCGTGCATTTGCTTCTCGGCATTGGCACACCGCAAAAGTTTCCGCCACCACTAAGTGCCGCGGAGGAACGTGCTGCGTTTGCTGCAAAGGTGCAGGGCGATATGGCAGCACGCGAAAAGCTGATTTTACACAATCTGCGCTTGGTTGCGCACATCGTAAGAAAATATTACGGAACGGCAAAAAACAGCGAGGATCTCGTATCGATCGGCACAATAGGTTTGGTTAAGGCGGTGGATACCTTTAATCCCACCAACGGCACACGTTTTGCCACTTATGCCGCAAAATGCATCCAAAATGAGATCCTGATGCACTTTCGCGCACAAAAGAAGCTATCTGCCGAGGTTTCAATCAACGAAACGATCGACGTCGATCGCGACGGCAATCCCTTGACGTACATCGATGTGATCGCCACCGAGGACAACGTAGAGGAGGAGGTTGACAAACACATCAAATCAGCGCGCGTGCGTCGCTTGGTTGAAAGTGTGCTTGATGCCCGCGAGCGTGAGATCATATATTTACGCTACGGGCTTTCCGGTGAGCAGCCACTCACACAGCGCGAGGTGGCAGAGCTGCTTGGTATTTCACGCTCTTACGTCAGTCGCATTGAAAAAAGCGCGCTTGATACCTTAAGAGAATATTGCTAATGCAAGAAGGGGCTGCCGATCGGCAGCCCCTTGGTTTATGCTTTTGAAAGCTCGATCTTGATCTCAATTTCTTTGTTACCAATGGCGGCAAAGCCACGGTAATGACCGTTGCGGTTGTAGCCAACCTCATCAAGATCTATGATCTTGCCGTTTGTGGTATACCGACAAACAAAGCCATGATAGTGAATTTCAAGCTGCTGATCGCTTACCCTAATGTCGGTATGCTCCTCGCCGTCAAATGCGAATGCAGGCAGCATATGTGCCAGCTTGTCACTGCCGCTTGCCAGAATGGTTACACCGCTTTCATCAACAGTATAATCGGTCTTGATCTCCTTAGCGTTAAAGAAACGGCAAAGTAGCGAGGCGCTTGCGCTATTCTCCCCTGCTTCCATGCCAAGCACCTCGTAACGGCCGATATAGGCATCGGTGGCAAACTGCCAATAGTTATCCGAAAAGATGCCGGGAGAAAGCGACATTGCCACAGGATGCTCTCCCACAACGAACTTGGGCATTGCGGGACAGGGCAAAGACATGCAAAGTGCCGAGGGCACATCTGCCTTATGCACGCGCCCAAGGCCCGATGCATCGTAGTGCGGGTCTGCATCGGTATCAAACTCAAGTGAATAGCCTCCTGCACGCAGGAAAATCTTATTGAAATCATCCGAGGTTTTAAATACCATGGGCGACATATCAAATTCGCCGGGTGCGATCGTATCGTCACAGATCACATAGGCATTATAGAGGTTTGATGCCGCCGTTATCATGTACTTGTCAAAATACGCATAGACCTCACAACCGTACTTGGTTTCCAGCGAAAAACGGTTTTTGATGTGGTAAATGGGGGTCTTATCAAGCCATCCCTCAAGATGATCGAGCGCGCGGCTTGCCGCCGCTTTAAATTTGCCCGCAAGCGCCAAATCCCCTTCCTTTTTGTAGCGATTCGCGCAAAATTCGAGAACCGTTAAAAGCATTGCCTCATTGTGGAGAAACTGGTTGCTTCTGCCGCCAAAGGCAGGCTCACCCGTTACCGACTGCATCTTAAGTGTAACCATGTCGGCACGGCGAAGCACAGCATCGATCTCATCACGGTATTTTCCGTCATATCCGAAATGGAGCAGCAACGAAAACAAGTCCCTTGGCACCAAATCGTACATAACAGGTGGGTGATACAGCGCATCACGGTACATGCCGTTTTCATCGAACCATTGGAGTTGCGTGGGGATCTGAATATCAATAAATTCTCTTGAATCGCAAAGACCGTAATGCTGACGCACATACTCGCTGACCGTGGTAAAAAGCGCCCAGTTAAACACCCTGTCAGTTGGCGTTTTGGCAAACTTGTCATAACAGGTGTAGGGATCGATAGAAGCGATATTTGCCTTCCACGCGGCAAGGCGCTCGGCAGGCACAGCGTTTGCCGCCTCCACCTCCATCAAGCAAAACACGATCTCGCGCACTGAAAAATCGTTTGCCGCCTTCACGCGCGGAATTTGCTCGCAGCAAAAATCCATCATTTCAAGAAACAGCGGCAAAAGATCGCGGCGATAGCCGTGAGAAATAAGGATACCGATGTTCGCCGCCATGCGCGGAAAGCCATGCTCTGTAAGCCCCTCTCGCTTTACGCGCTCAAAATAAGCAACGATATGCTCATCGGAATAGGCGGTGAGGACCTTCGCCATTAAGGAAATATAGCGTTCTTTCATAGTAACCTCTTATTTAGGTTGTTTCCCGATATAAGCGAGAATACCACCGTCAACGTAAAGCACATGGCCGTTTACAAAGTTTGAAGCATCGGACGCTAAGAACACAGCGGGACCCACAAGGTCCTCGGTTTCGCCCCAGCGTGCAGCAGGTGTTTTTGCAATGATAAAGGAGTCAAACGGGTGACGGCTGCCGTCGGGCTGCACCTCACGCAGAGGCGCGGTCTGGGACGTAGCGATATAGCCGGGGCCGATACCGTTACACTGAATATTAAACTCGCCGTATTCCGATGCAATATTTCTCGTAAGCATCTTAAGACCGCCCTTAGCAGCGGCATAGGCGGAAACGGTTTCACGACCAAGCTCGCTCATCATCGAGCAGATGTTGATGATCTTGCCATGTCCTTTCTTGATCATCGCGGGGATCACCGCCTTAGATACGATAAAGGGGGCATTGAGATCAACGTCGATCACCTTTCTGAAATCGGCAGCAGACATCTCGCACATGGGGATTCTTTTGATAATGCCTGCATTATTTACCAAAATATCAATGACGCCAACCTCTTTTTCAACGGTTGCAACGAGGGCATTTACGGCATCCTCATCGGTAACATCACAAACATAGCCGTGAGCAGTTATGCCCTCTGCCTTGTAAGCGGCAATCCCCTTTTCAACGAGTTCCGCGTTGATGTCATTAAATACAACAGTTGCGCCTGCGTTTGCAAGGCCCTTGGCAATCGCAAAACCGATGCCGTAGGAAGCACCTGTGACGAGTGCAACCTTGCCGTTCAAGTCAAACATATTTGCCATTTTAAAGCACTCCTTTTATTAAAGTAGATCCTTGGTTGCAATGTGATCCATGTCAGTAAACTCTTGGTTCTCGCCGCACATCGACCAGATGAAGGAGTAAGCGCGTGTACCGACGCCCGAGTGGATCGACCACGAGGGAGAGATCACTGCTTCCTCATTGTGCATAATGATATGTCTTGTTTCGGTGGGCTCGCCCATCATGTGGAATACCACGTCGTTCTCGCCCATATCAAGATAGAAGTAAACCTCCATACGTCTGTCGTGGGTGTGGCAGGGCATGGTGTTCCAGTTGGAGCCGGGCTCAAGCTGCGTCAGGCCCATGGTGAGCTGGCAGCTCTTGATCACCTCGGGGTGAATGTACTGGTTAATAACGCGCTTGTTGCACTCCTCGGCAGATCCGCAGGGCACCTTTTTTGCCTTGCTGATATCGATCTTTACGATCGGGTAGGATGCGTGTGCGGGGCAAGAGCTAACGTAGAACTTTGCGGGGTCAGCGGGATCGGCGCTCTCAAACGTGATCTCCTTATTGCCCATGCCGATGTACATGCCGTCACGGGGGTTCATTTCATATACGACACCGTCAACGGTAACGGTACCCTTGCCGCCAACATTGATACAGCCCATTTCGCGGCGCTGGAGGAAATATTCTGCCGCAAGCTCCTTACCTGCCTCAAGTGCCAAAGGCTTTGTTACGGGCATTACACCTGCGGTGATGATTCTGTCAATGTGGCTATACACCATTTTTACGTTATCGTTGGTAAAAAGATTTGAAATGTGAAACTCCTCGCGAAGTCTTTCGGTTGTGTAGTGCTTGGCATCCTTTGCGTTTGCGGGTTGACGTACTTCCATGGTAAAAACCTCCGAAATTATTAAATTACAATTTAATTATATCAAATGTTTTTTGCAAATTCATTGCTCTTTTTCACATTTTTGTTGCAATTTCAATCATTTTGTGTTACAATAACCGCAAGAGAGGTGATTGGACATGAAATGTTTTTTTGAAACCTGTCATGAGGCGGTTACAGCCGCCACACAGACCAAAGGCTTTGGCATTTTTTTCTCCGAGGAAAGCAACCCCACCCAGCACGTGCATGTACACGACTGCTGTGAAATATTTCTCTCGCTTGAGGGCGGCAGCACATTTCTTGTGGACGACAGGGTTTATGATATCCAAAACGGAGATCTGTTTGTCATCAACCAATTTGAGGCACACAAGGTGGTAGCGAGCAAAAGCGGTAAGTTTGCGCGCTATATTCTCCACGTGCATCCTGCCTTTATTTACGCCAACTCACAGGGCAACGTGAGTCTTGCTCCCTGCTTTTATTCGGCAAATAAAATCACAAAGCTATCCCCAACCAAGGCAGAGATCGCGCGGCTGGTTGCACTGTTTGAGGATATGCGCTGTGAGCACGAGTACGGTGACGAGATTTACAAAAGGTTGCGTGCGACTGAAATTTTGCTTGAGGTCAACCGCCTGTTTTCCACACGCGGCACCGCGCGCACCGATGCCTTTCGCCACAAGGCGGTTCAGCTTGCCATTGATTATATCAACGCCAACTACGCAAGCGCGCTTTCACTTGACACGGTAGCAAAAAACGCCTTTGTTTCCCCCGCACAGCTCTCACGCTTATTTAACCGATACTGCGGCACAACAGTAACCAAATATGTTGCAGGCAAGCGTATTACCGAGGCAAAGAAGATGCTTGCCGAAGGAAAAAGTGTAACGGACACTGCCCTTTCCTGTGGCTTTAACGACTACGCAAATTTCATTCGAACCTTCAAGCAGGCGGTTGGTGTGCCGCCGGGAAAATACAGATCGCAAATTGTATAAATTGCAATACTGTTATCAAAAATAAGATGTGTTAAAAAACCGCTTTTTCTACTGCCATGCAGCAGAAAAAGCGGTTTTTTTATTTTTCATTTTTGTTTGGTAGGAAAGAAAGCAGTCTTTTTATGAGCAGGCGCAACTCAGGCAGCAGCAAGCAGGCAAACAGCACGGCAGCCAGCAAAACGCCTATGTTCCATACAGGTGAAAGGTAGTGATATGCAACAACGACCGCCGCAACAAGAGGAAATGCTACAAGATAAAATGAACGCAAGTAAAGTCCAACGATATGTCGCAAAAGCATCACACGCAAAAGTGCCGTGGCAAGCGCCGCCACACAAAAGGCAAGATGTGCGCCATATGCACCGCCACCGCCATGAATAAACAATACGGTAAGCACCACGTTTAAAGCGGCACCGCTTGCGGTAGATGCAAGAAGCGCACCCGTCCTTTTTGCCGCCCCAAACATGGGCTCAAGAAAATCGCAAAGGACAGTGAGTGCTGCACCCACAAGCGCTATGGGGATAAGCAGTCTTGCTTCCCCATAAGAGTCGGCTATAAAGCCCGGGAACAACCACAGCCCCACGCGCGCAGCGGGCACACACAGCAAGCAGACAACAAGCGTAACGCGCACGAAAAGATCTGTTTTTTCACTGTAATAGCCCCCCTGCTCTCCTATACCGGCATCACCGCGATAGCCCTTTACAAAGGCAATCTCCTGCCAAGCAAGCCGAAAGCAAAGTGAAGCAAAGACAATGATCTGTGCAAATTTAAGTGACACGGCAAACACGCCCCCGGCAGACTCACCGACAAGCAGCGTGACAAGCACCCGTCCAAGGGAGGTTAGCACCCAGTAAGCGGTAGAGCCTACCCCCAAGGGCAAGCAAAAGCGAACCAATCGCCGCAGCACAGAAAAATCAAGAGATCCGCACCGTAGCAGCTCCTGCACCGAGCAGCGGGAAAGCAATAGGATCACACCAACGCCTGCGCCCACCGCGTAAGAGATATAAAGTGCATCAAATCCACGCCCAAAGCATAAGATCAGCACCAAATTACAGACGATCTGCAAAAGTGTGGATATCACACCCGTTGCCGCGTACCAAGCGGTGTATCCTCGGGCGCGTACGATCATGCCACACGCAAGAAAAAGAGCATTACACAAGCCGTACAGCACCACAAGAGGCGCATATGCGGGCGCGAAAACCGCAGAAAGGATACCGCCCAAAAGCAGATAGAGTGCCGAGAGAATAACAAGCAAAAAAAGACCGCAACGAAGGACCGCAAGCTTCTCCTCGCCGTTGCGGCACTCCAAATAAAAACGCATGACACCTACGCCCACATCAAGAAAAACAAGAGAGGATACCAACACCGCTATGGCAGTTGTGGCATCATATATGCCCATATCCGCCACGGGAATGCGTGCCGTATAAAGCGGGAGCATAAAAAACAGTGCCAGCTTAGACAGAAAATTGCCGAGAAAATAAATAAGGGAGGTTCTCCAAAAATGTTGCGGTGCACGGGCGTTTTGCATGTCGGTAAACCTCCCTTTTATCATTGATTTTTACTGCCAAAAGAAACGGTATGGCAACGCATCGTACCACAAGGCACTTCGCAAAAACAAGATGATCAAAAAATACGCGAGCGCGGCGAGTAAAACCGCGATCTCCTGCACGGGAAAAGCGATGTGCCGTTTTTCCTCATGGAAATATGCGGCGGGGACTGCGGCAGGCAACCACAACAGATACAGCACCTCAAAATAATTAAATATGCGCTGTAGCTGACCGAACCCTGTCATCATGGCGGCAACCACCACACCCACAAGCATCATAAGCGTTAAAAAGCCTCGCTCGTCAAACTCCCCTTTTGCAACCGATACGGTAACACCGCCTTTGGCAAAATAAAACCGATAAATCCCGTATGCCGTCACCGCCAAAAAAACCGCAAAAAAACAATACAGTGCATCAAATCCCGCAGCCTCATAATCAGCATAGCGAGGGATAAGCGCGGTAATAAATTTAAGAACGGGGCGCACAAAAATCAAGCCGAGTACCGCAAGGATACCTGTGACGGGCAGGAGCACCGCCAAGCTTTTTTTGTGAACCGGGATAAGGGTAAGTATCGGACAAAGCAAAAACAACAATGCGCTAAGGTGAAAGCTTGCAGCAAGAAAAACAACCAATATATACCGCCAATAGCAACGCCGCTTGAGAAAATCCCAGGCAAAAAGCAGTATGGCAATGGCAAGAGCCTGACGCATGATGTTAAGATAAAAGGGATAGAGCATCATGGCGAGATACAAGTAAAACGCGAGATATATATTTTTGGCGTGTCGGTAAATAAACAAGGATACCGACCCATTGATCAAAAGCGCGGTTATGGCAATTAGCCACTGCCCGTTTGCGGTAAAGCGCGATATCAAAAAGCAGAGCAAGCGAAAGCCCGGCTCAACCCAGGAGGAAAAAACCAAGGTATCAAGAAAGCCACGCCCGTGAAGCTTTTGAAACACATCAAGAAACAGCGCGGTATCGCGCCCTACCTCAGGCGCGCGACAGGCTGCAATAAAGGTCAGTAAAAAAAAGCTAACGCCGGCAAACACGCGACGGGAGCGCAAAGTATCGCGAGGCAAAAGAAAGCGCATCAGCGCCATTGCGATTAAAACAGTCACATATATCATAGGCGCGATCTCCTATGCCTTAGAATGATAGAATTGATACAGCTCTTCTACGATCTTATCAAGGGAGTAGCCCGCTGCCGTAACCTGCGCGGCATATGCTTCACGCGCTTGCTTTTGGGGCTCCCAGAGCGCACTTACCCATTCTGCTATTTTGGCGGTACTCAAAAAAGTGGTGATGCCGCAAATGTCACCCTCACGGGTAACGGTATCTGCAACAACGGCAGAAAGTCCGCTTGCCTGTGCCTCAATGAGCGTAATCGGCAAGCCCTCAAAGCGTGAGGGCAAAATAAAGCGATCCATCACGCTATAAAGTGCTTGCATATCGGTACGCACACCAAGAAAGCGCACTGCCTCGGGTGGCAGTATTTTTTTGGCAAGCTCCTCCGTGGAAGCACGTAAATGCCCGTCACCCACCAGCAAAAGCACGGAATTGGGATGCTTTTCAAAAAAAGCCTTAAAAATGGTAAGCGCTCTGATATGATTTTTCTGTGGACTGAAGCGCGCCACCATGCCGATCACTGTTTTATCATCACCGATGCCGAGCTCCTTGCGTGTATGGGTACGCATTGCTTCACTGTAGGCGAACGCCGCAACATCGATACCGTTTTTAATGATCTTAACCCGACCTTTTGCAACAGCCCTTTTGCCAAACGCCGTGTGCGCTGCGGCAGTACCGCAAGCAAAATAATCGGTAGCGGCGCGCCTTGCCCATGCAAAAGACACTGCGTGAGCAAGCCGCAAGATCGGATTTTTTTCCTTTCGCGCGGCATGCGAGTGCTGAATACGGCAGGCAACGCCTGCTTTTTTGGCAACCGAAAGCGGAATTGCCCCCCATTCGGTGGTATGTACGTGCACCACATCGGGGCGATAGGTGCGAAATAACGCAAGCAGCTCCTTACAATGCTTGAAGGGATGCTTGCGCGACGGAATAAGATGAAGCGTTACGCCGCGCCCACGAAAGCGCTCTGCACATGCGGGAACAACGATCTCCTGCGCCACGATATGAAACTCGATATCCTTTGGCATGTGAGAGATCCAACGGTAGATCAGTGTTTCCACCCCACCGTTTTCAAAGCCCGATATTACATGAAATACACGCACGCATCTCACCCCTTTCTGTATATGCATTATACTACACATTATCTAAAAATGCAATAGAAAAAACCGCTTTCTTTACTGTCTTTGCAACAAAGAAAGCGGCTTTCTTGATGAACACACCTTTATTTTTGTTCTTGATCCTCTTTAGAAACAAGATAGAATTCCTTATCCTCCTCGGGCATAACGGCAACAAACGCCATAATAGCACATTCTATCATGCCGTCATCGGGCTCACGCACTGTGATGCGCTGCAGCCACATGCCGGGGGCGGAAATGATGCGAGTAAAGAGATTGTCGTAACGTCCTGCAAGCTTTAAAAGCTCATAGCCAATACCCATCATCACCGGGATCAGCAAAATTTTAACAGCGGCACGTACCACGGTGTTCAGCACACCTGTGAGATTTCCGAATTGGGTGGGTATGAACAGTCCGATCACGATGCTGACAAGCAGCATTAAGATCAGGAAAGAGGTGCCGCAACGGGGATGAAACCGCCGCTGTTTTCTCACGTTTTCGACGGTGAGTGGCATACCGTTCTCATAGCAAAAGATCGTTTTATGCTCCGCGCCGTGATACATAAACGTGCGCCGAATATCCTTCATAAGAGATACCAGTGCCATGTAAAGCACTAAAATGAAAATCTTAAACAGGCCCTCAAACACCGAGCGCGTTAAGCGGCTTGCGGCAAAGCTCTCGGGCAGCACGTGATCGGCAAGCAGCTGGTATACAAAGGTAGGCAGCCAAAAGAAAAGCCCCAATGCCGTTGCCACGCCAAGCACCGTAGCGATGACCATGATCGCGGTCATGGTCGCCTTTCCAAATATGCTTTTCGGCTCCTCGGCTTGTGCCTTGCCTGTTTCCTGTGCGACATCCCGCACTGCTCCCTGCTCTGCCGTTTCTTGTACCGTTTGGGCGCTATTTTTCGCTTCTGTGTCATCCTCCTCACAAAAGATCTCGGCAGAGCGCATCAAATACTTATATCCGAGGCGCATAGAATCCACAAACCCAAACACTCCGCGAATAAAGGGGGCACGGCAAATGCGTGGGCGTGCTTTCTTTTCATTCTGCTCTTCCTCAAAAAAGATCTTGCCGTTGGGGCGGCGCACCGCCATAGCACTCTTTTCGGGGCCGCGCATCATAATACCCTCCATAAGTGCTTGACCGCCAATAGAGGTTTTACGGCAGCTCTGCTTTTTACAGGTCGTTCTTTCCTTCATACTATTACCTTTCAAAAGCACGCGCCGTCGTATCGACGGCGCGTGACATTAAAATTATTTTTTCTTGCTAAAATCGATCTTCATCTGGCCGCCCTGTGCCTTTTTGTGCTTCTCGACCAGCTTATGTATACGCTTAGCAGGATCGAGCAGGTTGCTAATGGTGTCGTCATGATTGAGGGTATCGATAATATATGCAACATATTTGCACATATTCACCTCAACGTACCACTCCTTAGACAAAAGCTCAGGCGTGCGGTACACAAGATTGGTTGTAAAGATACGGTCAATAATACCTTCCTTGTATGCCTGATCGAACTTATCAAATGCATCGGTAAACAAGCCAAACGTTGCAAAGTTAAAGATACGCTTTGCGCCCTTTGCTTTGAGCTGCTTGGCGACATCAAGGAGTGACTCACCGGAGGAGATCATGTCGTCAACAATGATCACGTCCTTGCCCGTGAGGTCCTTTCCGAGATACTCGTGCGCTTCAATGGGATTTCTGCCGTTTACGATACGGGAGTAGTCGCGGCGCTTATAGAACATACCGATATCAAGGCCCAAAACCGAGGAAAAATACATGCAACGACCCATTGCACCCTCATCGGGAGAAATGATCATCAGATCCTCTTTATTAAGCGAAATATCGGGATACTGACGGACAAGTGCCTTGATCATTTGATAAGTGGGACGCACATCGTCAAACCCACTCAGCGGTATCGCATTTTGCACGCGGGGATCGTGTGCATCAAAGGTGATGATGTTCTTAACACCCATGCCGATAAGCTCCTGCAGCATCAGTGCACAGTCAAGCGATTCGCGTGCCGAGCGCTTGTGCTGGCGGCCCTCATAAAGCATGGGCATGATAACAGATACACGGCGTGCCTTGCCTGCGATCGCAGCGATCACGCGCTTGACATCCGCATAGTGATCGTCGGGGCTCATGGGAACCTCACGGCCGTACATCTTATAGGTTACACCGTAGTTAAAAGGATCGCAAATAATATACACATCATGTCCGCGCAAGGAATCGTGCAAAAGGGCTTTTCCCTCGCCCGTGCCAAATCGGGGACATTCCACATTTACAAGGAAGGACTCATCGCCGCCGTGCCGTCTCCATTCTTTAAGGTAGTTGTCTACCTGTGCCACAAACGGCTCGCAGCCGCGCATTCCAATAACGCTTAATTCTCCGTAAAGTGCTTCCTTCATCGTAAATCCTCCGCGAAAAAATGAAATTGTACGGCAAAAATTTGCCTAATATAACAGTATTATAACATAAGTTTTTTGCTTTGAAAAGAGTTTTTGCAAAAAAAATAGTTTTCGGTGTTTTTTGTCATTTTTGATCATTTACCGATACTCAAAATTCTCATTTTTCACAAAAAACATTATTTGAGCTCTACTACCGTTACACCGCCGTCGCCCTCTCCGTATCTGCCAATACGGAAGGATTTCACGCGGCGGTCCTTTTTGAGGTAATTCCAAAGTGCTGCACGCAGTGCCCCTGTTCCCTTGCCGTGCACCAGCCTCACGTTTTTAAAGCCCGCAATTATGGCTGTGTCGAAATATTTATCCACCATAAACCAAGCCTCATCACCCGTATGGCCGCGCAGATCGATCTCATCGCGGAAATCGCGCGAAATGCTCACCTTAAAATCACGCACCGGCGTTTTTTTCTCACCGGGAGCGCCAATGCCGGGCTCGTTTTCGATCAAGCGCAAATTTTCCACCTTAGAGCGTGTGCGAATGATGCCGGCTTGCACCTGCACATTGCCGCTTCTGTCGGGGTCGGAAAGGAGCACGCCCTTTTTATCGATATCCACAAGGTATACCTCATCACCCTTTTTCAGCGGACGTGGCAGCTTATATTCCTTATTGCTGCGCTCCTCCACGGGGTTAAAGCGCGCCTCGTTTTCTTTCAAATGTGCACGCACGGCGCGGCGCGTTTTGTCAAGCTGCTCGCCAAGATTTTCGCTCTCCCGTGCACGGCGCACCTCTTCAAGCTGTGCAAAAATATATTCACTCGAAGCACGCGCACTTTCCACCAGCCCCACTGCCTTTGCCTGTGCCGCCTCAAGGGCTGCGGCGGCGCGCCGTGTGAGGAGTGCAGCCTCCTGCTTTGCGCCCTCTTTTGTTGCCTCAAGCTCGGCACGCAGGCGCGCCACCTCCTCCCTGTCGCGATCGGCGGCAAGACGGGTGTTCTCCAGCTCCTCGATCACACGCTCAAAGCGTCTGTTTTCCTCGCTGATGCGCGATTTTGCATCTGCCACTACCTCGGCGGGAAGCCCCAGCTTTTCGGAAATGGCAAACGCGTTGGATTTGCCCGGTGCCCCGATGATCAGGCGATAGGTAGGGCGAAGTGTAGACACATCAAACTCACAGGAGGCATTTTGCACGCCCCCCGTTTCAAGCGCAAACGCCTTGAGCTCAGCATAGTGCGTGGTGGCAACTGTCAGTGCGCCGACACGCCGCACATGCGAAATAATAGACACTGCCAACGCGGCACCCTCAATGGGATCGGTGCCTGCGCCCAGCTCGTCAAAGAGCACCAAGGAATTGGGTGTCACACCCCGGACAATAGAAACGATATGCACCATGTGCGACGAGAAGGTGGAAAGTGACTGCTCAATGCTTTGCTCATCGCCAAGATCGACCAATATGCGATCAAACAAGCAAAGCTCCGAGCCCTCATCGGCAGGGATATGAAGACCAGATTGTGCCATTAAAGCAAACAATCCCATGGTTTTTAGCGTAACGGTTTTACCGCCCGTGTTGGGGCCGGTAATAATCAGTGTATCCCACTCGCCGCCAAGCGAAACGCCAACGGGAACCACGCGATCTGCGGCAATCAGCGGGTGGCGGGCACGCAGCAGGCGCACGCATCTTGTATCGGCAATGATCGGCTGGGTTGCTTGCATTTTTTCGGCAAGCTTACCGCAGGCAAACACAAATGCCAGCTCGGTAATATTGCGATAATTCAGGTTGATCGCCCCCGACATGCCGGCAACCGCCGCCGAAAGATCGGCGAGTACGCGCTCGATCTCACGCTGCTCCTTCACCTCAAGCATACGCAGCTCGTTGTTTGCATCCACCACGGCCATGGGCTCAACAAAGATCGTTGCCCCCGATGAGGAGGTATCGTGAATCAGACCCTTGATCTCGTTTTTGCTTTCCACGCGCACGGGGATCACGTATCTGCCGTTACGCATGGTTACAATGCTTTCCTGTAGGTGCTTGGCATAGGAGCCTGCGGTAATATAATGCTGCAACGTTTCCTTGATGCGATTGTTTGCGATACGAATTTTACGCCGAATATCGCCAAGTGCGGGGCTTGCCTCATCGGCGATCATATCCTCGGCAATAATCGCACGGTAGATCTTTTCCTCCAGCCGCTTATCGGGCAGCAATCGCTCAAAGATCTCATCGAGCACCGTTTCAAAATGGCGGTTGGTGCGACTGTAATCAAGAAGCCCGCGTGCCGTGCGCAGCACGTTGCCGATATCCAAAAGCTCACGCGGCGAAAGCGTAGCACCCTTGGCGGCGCGATCCAGCGCATCTGCCGTGTCGATAACCATGCCAAAGGATGGCATGCCTTTATCATCAAGCAAACGGCGCGCATCACCCGTGCGCACAAGGCGACGCATTACAACCGTTTTATCGTCATCGGGCAACAGTGCCTGTGCCAGCTCCTTTGCACCAACGGTGGGTGCAAGGGCAGCAAGCATTGACAGTATTTTATCGTATTCCAGTGTTCGTAATGTTTTTTGATCGATCTGCATACTTCCTCACGATTTTATCATTTGCCTGCGAATGGCAAGTAAGCGTTTATAGTTTTCAAGCGTGGGAAATCCACGCTCCAAATGATGTAAAAGATACCCTTCCGCCGCACGCCCAAACAGATCCTCGGCGCGCGCGCTTGTCAGGCGAAAGGAAAACACACGCTTAGGCGGTGCCGTTGCCACGAAGTGCAGTGCCGCCACGGCGGAGGCACAAAGCGGTAGGAGAATGTGGCGCACACCCGTTTCATCAACCTCGGGTGCAGGCAGCAGTGCCGTTTCGCGCGACAGGCACGGGGCGCAGATGAGCGCGCCGTTCATCACATCAAGATACATATCCTCGCCCACCGCACAGCCACAGCGACCGCAAGCCTCAAGTGCAGGTGCAAAGCCGCCAATCACCGCCGCACGCATTTCAAATGCTGCCTTAATACGGGCATCGTCATCCTTGGTAACCGAAAGCATGTGCATGGCATTTAGGCACAGCGGCAAAATGTCACCCGCGGGTGCGTTTTCATCCGAGAGCTCAAACACCACGTCAGAAAAATACGCCGCCAAAAACAGCTTTTCACTGTCATACCTGACACCGGGAAAGGCTTGCAGTGCCGTTGCACTTTTCACCCATTTGAAGCCGTTTTTTTCGTAAAACTCAAAGCTGCTCCAGGTATAGGGCTCGGTTGCCGCCACCTCTCGGTTTTTCATAGAATGTCCACCCTTTAAAATGGCGTAAAACCGCCCTTCCTTAGGGGAGATGAGCGTGAGCAGCTTATCGCTTGTGCCACGCAGTGTAACGCGTAGCACAAATGCATCGGTTGAAAGATTTCGCAAGGCTTATTTCTCCTCCCGATAGCCAAAATTACCCACTGCTATACGGCTATCACGCCAATTTTCCTTTACCTTTACCCACAGATTGAGGTAGACCTTTGTGCCAAACAGCTTTTCGAGATCCTCACGGGCGTAAGTGCCCACCATTTTGAGCTCAGCACCGTTTTTGCCGACAATGATGCCCTTGTGCGATGCCTTTTCACAAAAGATCTCGGCGCGAATACGCACCAAATTTCCCTCATCCTTAAATTCCTCGATCACCACGGCAACACCGTGGGGAACCTCCTTGTTGAGCGTGCGCAAAAGCTTTTCACGTATGATCTCTGCGGCGATCTGACGCTCGGGCTGATCGGTGATCATATCCTCGGGGAAAAACCACTCACTTTCGGGAAGCAGCTTTTCACACTCGTCAAGCACGTCAAAGACCTGCTTGCCGTTTTTAGCGCAAAGGGGGACCACCGCGGCAAAATCGTGCACGGCTGCATAACGCTTGATCGCCTCGGCGATCTCTACGGCAGTATAAAGATCGGTTTTGTTTAGCGCGAGCACAGCGGGAATGCCCGATTGCTTTAAATAGCGGATCACGTTTTCCTCAACCGCGGTAAGCTCTCTGCCCGCATCCACCATTAAAACCACCGCATCTGCCTCACGCATCGAGGCGTTTGCGGTTTCCACCATAAAATCACCAAGGCTGTTTTGCGGCTTGTGAATACCGGGTGTATCGATAAATACAAACTGTGCCTCGCCCCGCGTCAGGATCCCGAGAATACGGTTTCTGGTGGTTTGAGGCTTGTTTGAAACAATGGCGATCTTCTCGCCGAGCAGGGCGTTGAGCAATGTCGATTTTCCTACGTTTGGGCGACCTACGATCGCGATGTATCCTGTTTTTTTCATTTGTCCCTCTCCTTTATCCCTAATCCCATTTTTTCAACGATCTTCGTTTGTCGCTCGCGCATGTCGCGCTCATCCGCCTCGCTTGTGACGTGATCGTACCCAAGCAGGTGCAGTGTGGAATGTACCGTTAAGAAGGCACATTCGCGTACAAAGCTGTGACCGAACTCCGCCGCCTGTGCGGCACATTTTTCAAGTGAAAGAACGATATCCCCAAGCATCACTGTACCCTCAACGCTTTCTTCAAACAGCGGAAAGGAAAGCACGTCGGTTGGCGCATCCATATCCCGATGCGTACGGTTAATGGCACGAATGCCCTCATTATCGGTAAAGGTGACCGACACCTCCGCGCTTTTTTCCAAATGCTCAAAAGCAAGCGTGGCACGCACGGCCCTTTTCACAAGGCGGCGCAGCGAGAGCCCTGCTTTATGCTTGTCCTGCGCGTTTTCAAAATAGATTTTTAATCTCATTTTTCTCTGCCACCCCTTCCCCCACCCTTTGTGGATCTTGCATGGTCCTTCGGGCGTGCCTGCTCGCGCTCATATCGCTCGTAGGCAAGAATGATCTTTTGCACCAGCTTATGACGCACCACGTCACGCTCGGTAAAATAGTGTATCTTGATATCGGGAATGCCCGCAAGGATCTTTACCGCCGCGGCAAGACCGCTTTTGGCACCGGTCGGCAGATCGGTTTGCGTGAGGTCGCCTGTCACAACCGCCTTGGACTGAAAGCCAAGGCGTGTTAAAAACATTTTCATCTGCTCGGGCGTGCAGTTTTGTGCCTCATCCAAAATGATAAAGCTATCGTCAAGTGTCCTGCCGCGCATGTAGGCAAGGGGTGCGATCTCGATCACCTGCTTTTCAAGCAGCTTCCCGTAGTTTTCCGCGCCCATCATCTCATAAAGAGCGTCGTAAAGCGGGCGCAGATAGGGGTCTATTTTGCTTTGCAGATCTCCCGGCAAAAAGCCAAGCTTCTCCCCCGCCTCAATGGCGGGTCTGGTAAGAATAATACGGCTGACCTCCTTGGCACGCAACGCCTTTACCGCCATGGCAACCGCAAGAAATGTTTTGCCCGTGCCGGCAGGGCCGACACCAAGCACCACGGTATTATGCTTGATTGCATCGATATACTGCTTTTGCCCCACGGTTTTTGCTTTTACGGGCTTACCGCGACTCGTCAGACACACCGTGCTGTCGTCAAGTGCCGCCAAATTTGCACTCTGCCCGTCACGAATCATGCCCACGATATAGGAAACACGCTGCTCGGGTATTTCGCTCTCGGCAGCCTCCTCACGCAGGCAACGCAGCACCTCGGCAGCAAGGCGCACATCTTCGGCATCGGCACCCGTTACGGTAATGGCATCACCGTCGGCAGTTGTGCGATTTTCAATGTTTACACCAAAGGCATTCTCTATTTCCTTGGCATAGGCATCGCAAACGCCAAAAATACGCGCGGTAACCTCACTGCTGGCAGTGTGAATGATCTCTTTTTGCATAAAACCTCCTTGCCACGAGGGCATTTTTAAACCTCAGAAAAAAGAACGGGCATAACACAGCTTCAGGGGGATACCGAAAACTCAAACACGGTGGCAATATCCTCCTCGAACGCAGCGGTACAAAAAAGCGTAACCCCCTCTTCATCCACCACCACCTCAACCGTTTTGGCAAGCAAGGTGCGCGCCTCGCTTGCGGTAGCAAGACGGGCAGCAAGCTCTTCGTTTGCAAGTGAGAGTGCCTCGGTTGCGGTACGCCTTGCCGCTTGCTCGGTATATTCGTAGTATTCCGCAACTGTAAGTCCAAAGGGCAACGTGTGTGCGCCCGCGTAAAATTCTTTTTCATACACTATTATATCACAACTGTTTGTTACATTTCCAGTGTTTTTAAAAACTTTTCCGCGCATGCCAAAAAAAGACACCTCCACCTCACGAAAAACACGCCCCGTTAAGACCTTTTCGTTATAGCAAAACGGCACGCTTACAGCGATCGTTTCCTCGGTGCGCGCCAGCACCCGACCCGCGGCGCGCGTTACACGAAAGCCGCCCGACTCGCTATCCAGAATGCCCGATGCCAGCACCTGCCCTGCACGCACGTACTCCCCCACTTCAACAAGACACTCCCCCTCAAATATCAGCGGCAGCACAACAATACCGTCCTGCTTTGCGACAAGATTGGCAGGTGCATGGGGGACTTTTGTCGGCTCCGGCTCAGCTTCCCTGATCTGCACGTGTGCAACAGTGCCAATGAGATTTACGGTGGCATATGCAATGCGGCTGTCACTTTGCCGTAAGGCAAGCATTATGGCATCACCGTCAACGAGAGGTAAAAAGACGCCTCGCGAAAGGCCGACAGCCTTAAGCTCCTCCTCTACCTCGCGCTCGGTGAGCACCTCGCACCCCGTAATATCCACATCCCACACAAAAAGATTTGCCGCGACCAAAAGAGCCAGTGCCGTGAGTGCCCCAAAGACGATACCGGGGCGGTGTATGAAGCGCAGCCACAACGCAGGCAAGCCCCCCGTTTTGAGCACCGTGAGGGCAATTTCCCTTTGCGTGGCAAGCGCCATAACGCGTGCGGCAGAAAAACGGCTAAGACGGCAAATGACATCCTCGCTATTCCTTCTGCGCTTCGCCCCCCTTGGCGATATGCCAAGCACACGGCAGATCTCAAAAAAATCGGTCATTGCCGCGGCAGGAACGCGCAGCTCGGTATAGCCGATCAAAAAAAGATATACATTCATTTTTCCACCTCCCCAAAGGAAAGCGACACGATCCTGCCCGTGATCGTGACGCACCTTGCGCCAAACGCGCTGCAAAAAAGCGCCTCGCCTTGAATTTCCAGCACCGTTTTACCGAGTGCTAAGACAATGCGCTCTTTGCCATAGGAAAGTATTTTTTTGCAGCCGCGCACCACAAGCTCCTGCTGCCCCGACAGCGTCATACCAAAGCTGCCGGGCAGCGCCTCGCGCGGAATATCCAATTTCGCCCCGAAACGGGCTAAAAAATCTCCCTTTTTGGGCATACCGCAACCTCCCATGCCATAAGTTTTACTGTTATCATAAGCCTATGGCAAGGATAGGGGGAATATGCGTTGAAGGCAAGGCAATACCGCCGCCGCGCGGCGTTTGTGGCGATCTTTGGGATTTTTTTGTTCCTTTTGGCTCTAAAAAACACCGAAATAGCGGCAAACGGTATCAAAAAAGGCATCAATCTTGCCACAAACATGCTTATCCCAAGCCTGTTTCCCTTTTTGGTTATATCCGATCTTGCACTCGCCGCCGGCGCAGCAGACCTTGCAACAAAGCTTTTTGCGCGCCCTGCACGTGCCCTTTTCGGTTTGACGGCAAACGGCACTGCGGTCTTGATGCTCGGTTGGCTTTGCGGCGTGCCTGTTGGCACAGTTAGTGCCACAATGATGCTGAAAAACGGGCAACTGTCAAAAGAGGAATTTGAAAGGCTGCTCCTTTTTTCCAACACTCCCAGCACGGGCTTCTTGATCGGTGCCGTGGGTGCCGCACTCTTCGCAAGCAAGGAAGCAGGCATTGTGCTGTTCTTCATTACACTGTGCGTTTCTTTTATAACGGGGCTTTTTTTGAAATGCATCGGTGGCGATCTGCCCGATCCCCCAAGCAGCCCCGAGGAACACCAAAAAAAGGGCTTGACCCCAAGCCATTTTACAAATGCCGTACAGCGCGGCTTTTTCACCCTCCTACAGGTAACCGGCTTTGTACTGTTTTTCTCGGCGGTGACGGAATGTATCACTGCACTTGGGAAAAGCCTTAACCTCCCCCCACTCGTCGCAACCGTGTGCGCGGGCTTGCTTGAGATGACAGCAGGGGTCAGCGAGGCGGTATTGTGTTTGCCCCCCGCTTCTGCATTTGTGCTTTGCGCTTTTTTTGCCGGATTTTCGGGGCTTTCGATCTGCCTACAGCTCTTTTCCATTGCCGATGAGGCACACCCAAGGTTGCTACCCTATCTTCTTTCCAAGCTGGCGCAGGGCGCGCTGTGTGCTTTACTTGCCGCGCTGTATCTTGCGATAAGAAACCCGCAGCTCAAAACCACCACTGACAGCTTTGCCGATCTTGGCAATGCTGCATTACGGCTGCCACCCGTTATTACCCTTGGCTCTGTATTTTTGCTAATCCTGTTTATATACGCTTACAGCTGCACGCACAAATTAAAGCTTGTAACCTTTTACAAGGTGGAAAAATGAAAAAAGAGAGCATTTCTGCTCTCTTTTTTCATTCATAGCGCAATTATTAAGCCTCTTGCTTGATAACTTCTTTGCCGTCGTAAGAACCGCATGCCTTGCAAACGTGGTGAGCCAGTACGTACTCGCCGCATTTTGCACATTTTACCATACCGGGCATTTCGAGCTTGGAGTTGTTGGAACGTCTCTTATCTCTGCGCGCTTTGGAAACTTTTTTCTTCGGAACTGCCATTTTATCTACACCTCCTTGGGATACTTATACATAATTACAAGTTATTATATCACTCTTTTTCCTGTTTGTCAACCCATTTTTGCAAAATTGCCAATCTTGGATCAATTTCTTTTTTATTGCATCCGCAATCTCCCAAACGCTTGGGTTTGCCGCACCTGTCGCAAAGCCCCTCGCAATCCTCACGGCAGAGCAATCGCATGGGAAAGCACATCAAAAGCTCCTCTCGTAGCGGCTCGTCAACGTCAAGCTTACCGTCGCGTATCATCACGTAAGAATCATCCATCTCGGCAAGCTTTTCCTCGGTGATCGATCCCTCGGGTGCCACGGTGCGCTCAAAATCCAGCGCAAACTCACCCGTAACCGCATCAAGACAGCGTGCACAGCTTCCGCGATAAGGGAGTGTTGCCCTCAAATACAGGCGCATATAGCCTGCATCATCGGTAATATAGCCCTTTACGTGTGCATTTTCGGGAAAGGTAACATCAAAAACAGGCTCCGGTATAAGATCGTATTCGATCTCCATGCGGGTAATTTCGCCGCGCAAAAGCGGCCCCATGTTTAAAATCACGGTATTTCCCTCCTTTTGTAGCCGTTACTATTATAAAGGGCAAAAAAGAGATTGTCAAGAGATTTTTATTTGAAAATTCGGCATTTTTTGCACAACCGCACTTTCTTGTGCTATAATTTAATTTGAAGAATGTTCATGTAGGAGAAGGTCATGAAAAAGATACTTACCGCGACTGAAATGAAGCTTTATGACGCCGAAACGATCAAAAAAGGTACTCCCTCCCGCACATTAATGGAGCGTGCCGCGCGCGCTGCGTTTGATATTTTGCTCAACGATTTCCCCTGCCGACGGGTTTTACTTTGTTGCGGCAACGGCAACAACGGTGGCGACGGGCTTGCCATGGCACGCCTGCTCCATGAGCACGGCATCCCCGCTACCGTATGGTATCTTGGAGCTTTGACCGAAAGCGGTGTCCCCGACACTGCTGCAATGAGCGAGGAGTGTGCTACGCAATATGCCCGGCTCTGTCCTGAAATTCCCGTTATATCGGCACCGGATTTTGAAAATGTGAGTGTTGTGGTGGATGCCATTCTCGGCATTGGCATCTCGCGACCGCTTTCAGGGCGTATTCTTGACGCCACAAAAGCAATCAATGCCGCAAAGCTCCCCGTTTTGGCAATCGATATTCCCACCGGTATTCACGCCGACAGCGGGGCGGTTCTGGGGAGTGCGGTAGCCGCCACCAAGACCGTAGCGATTGCCGCAAAAAAATACGGGCACGTGCTTTTCCCCGGGGCACAGCTCTGCGGCGAGACCGTTGTTGCCGATATTGGCATTGAAATTGGCGAAGCAAAAGGGCATGTTTTAGAAAGGCAAGATCTTGCCGCCCTTCCCCCACGTCCGCGCCGTGCGCACAAGGGCACCTTTGGGCGCGTGCTTGTGGTGGGCGGCAGCACGCATATGAGTGGTGCTGCGCTTCTTGCCGCAAAAGCTGCCTATCGCGCGGGCGCGGGACTTGTTGAAATTTTGGCTCCCGAAGAAAATCGCTTGGTATATCAGATCGCGCTTCCCGAGGCGATCGTTACCTGCTATCATGACAGTAACGCCCAAACGCAGCTCAAGCAAGCATTGGCGAGTGCCGATGCCGTAGCCATTGGCATGGGGCTTTCACAGAGCAGCACAGCGAAGCTCTTTGTAGATCTCACGCTTCAAACACAAAATATTCCGCTTGTGATCGATGCCGACGCCCTCAATCTGATTGCCGCAGACATGGCACTGCGTGCGCGGCTTTATCTACGCGAGGGGGCTGTGCTCACGCCTCACCCCATGGAGCTCTCGCGACTATCCACTCGGCCGCTATGTGAAATCATGCAAGATCTGCCGCGCGCTGCGATATCCTTTGCTAAGGACAGCGGTAAAACCGTTGTGCTAAAGGATGCACACACTGTAATTGCACACGAGGAACGCCTATTCTTTAACACATTTGGCAACAGCGGTATGGCAACCGGTGGCAGCGGCGACGTGCTTGCCGGCATCATTGCCTCCTTTGCGGCACAGGGTTCCGCACTCCCCACGGCTGCCACCTGCGGCGTTTTGGCTCATGCCTTAGCGGGCGATGCTGCAAAAGAACGCCACGGGAACCGTGGATTACTCGCAAGCGATATTGTAGAAGCACTCTCTTGCATCTTGCCGTAAGAGATCAATATTCCAAAATAATTGACATTTTTTCCAATTTTCAAAATTTATTTTTCTATATTTACTTTATTTAATCCATTTCTATTTCCATTTCTCGACAATCACAAAAGACAACAAAGAAATATCGCCCACAGTGTGATAGCTCTAACATCACACTGTGGGCGAAGCTTTTTATTCCTTAGAAAAAATAAAATGTGCCGAGATCAGTCCGTATATCAAGTAAATAAGAGAAATCGCAAACGAAAGCAATGCGCCAAGCCAAAGAACGTGCGTTTCGGCATCCAAAAGAAAGATGACAACCATAACCAATCCTGCAAGAAAGCGCGGTACTTCTCTTTTTAAGCGCAATATGTGATTTTCCACCAAAATAATACGAAGAAGCGGCAACACCACAGAATATACGCCAAGTAGCAGTAACAGGAACTCGGTTTGCAGCAGCATCAGTGCAACACCCAACAAAACAGAGGCAAGCGTCATGAAAAGATTGAGCCATTCGCCGCGGCCTCTAATACGTTTCACCGCGAAAAACAAAGCGGGCAAATTTAACACCGCTGTCAGTAATCCCATAGCGATTACAAGGATATCAAACACCTCTCTTGCATAGGGGGCAAGCAGTATAAGCAGCACGCCAATGCCAACACCGAACAAGGTTGAAAAGATCAGGCGCATGATATAATATTTTTTAAACCGATTCATAAAAATTCTCCTTAAATACGATAAAGCGCGTGACCGATCCTATTTGCAGGCAGCGGCAAAAAACGCTTTATTGGTGGGAAGGCTTAAGCCCGCCCGTCATGTCAAGATACGCGATCACCTCTGTGGGCAATAATCCGTGCGGCACCTTGCCTTCCTTTAACATAGTGCGCACGCGCGTGGAGGAAAGATCGCCATAGGATGCGGCAGCCTCCAAAAATACCGTTTTGGCACGTGGATTACGAGAAAGATTATATGCTGCCATTTCCTGCTCGTAAGCAAGATCCGCTGCATTGCGAACCCCCTTTACGATCACGTCAGCACCCAACCTATCAAACAGATCTACCAGCATGCCCTCATCCGCTACAACGCGCACCTGCGACATAGCAGCCGTGGCGCGGCGCACCATTTCGGCACGCGCACCCATATCAAACATATAGGATTTTGCGGCATTGTTCATGACCGCAACCACAACCTCATCATAAAGTAAAGAGGCACGCTTCACAATATCAAGATGCCCCAAAGTAATGGGATCGTAGCTTCCCGGCAGCAATGCAATGCTCATAGCTCACCCTCCAGCTCTGCCGATGCACAAGGGCTTAGCAAAGAGATGTGCGCCACACCGTAGCGGCTGCGGCGAAGCACCGTGTATTTTTCTTGCAATACTGTGTTTTCTCCAAATACCGCATCGGGATCGCCTGTTTCACAAACAACGACACCGCCTGCCAAGAGCAAATTTTTCTCTGCAATCAAAGCAAGGCATTGCGGCACGATCCCACCGGCATACGGGGGATCCAAAAAGATCAAATGAAAGGGCGTGCCACGGTAGGATTTTAAAAATCCGATCGCATCCGCACGCAAGATCTCAGCTTTATCCGAAAGTCTTGTATGCGCGGCATTTTTTATGATCACTTCGATCGCCGCCCTGTCATGATCCACAAAAACGGCGTGCGAGGCACCTCGGCTGAGTGCCTCAAGTCCCATTTGCCCGGAGCCTCCAAAGAGATCGAGCACACGGCGACCCGCAAGCTCATTTTGCAGCATGGAAAACACCGCCTCCTTGGTGCGTTCTGCGGTAGGCCTTGTCAGCTCACCCGCAGGTGCCATAAGCTTAGCACCCTTGGCGCTTCCCGTAATAATGCGCATCATAGCCTTACTCCCCCTTTCCGTGAAAATAGCGATAAATGGCAAGTGCCAGCACCGGCCCAACACCCGGTGCCGCGGCAAGCTCCTGCTCGCTCGCTCGCTTGATCGCAGCAAGACCACCGAAGTGCTTGAGGATCACCTTTGCCTTTTGCTTTCCGACACCTGCAATTTTTTCAAGCTCTGAAACTCTTACGGTTTTTCGTTTCGCCTCGCTCATGCGGCGAATCGAATAACGGTGCACCTCCTCTTGGATGCGGTAGATCACTGTGTAAACAGCCCGATCCAGTGCAATAGAGATCTCCTCGTGCTCGGTGCAAAGTGCACGGGTCTTGTGGTATTCATCCTTCACCATGCCGAAAATCGGCACAGTAATGCCATACTCCTCGGCAACACAACGGGCAACACCCACATGCGTTCGACCGCCGTCAAGCAAAATGAGATCGGGCAGGCTCGCAAACGAGCCCTGCGTATCCGACAAATGTGCAAAACGGCGTGAGAGTGCCTCGCGCATAGAGGCATAGTCGTCCGCACCCGTTACCGATTGTATACGGAAGGTGCGATAATCGCTCGGCTTAAATTTGCCGTTTTCCCACACGATCATGCCACAGGTCTTATGCTCTGCACCAAGGTTTGAAATATCGTAGCTTTCGATACGCTCGGGCACCACCTCAAGCGCCAAAAGCTTGGCAAGGCGCACCATAGTTTCATCGTTTTGCTCCGCCTCGCGGCGCGCGGTTGCCGCACGCTCGCGCGCATTACTGACGGCAAGCTCACAAAGCGTTTTCAACTCTCCGCGCTCGGGCGTATGCACTTGAATCTTGCGTCCTGCCGCCTGTGACAAGAAATCACAAAACAGAGCACGATCCTCCTGTCCTTGCGAGAAGGAAAGAAGCACGCGTGGCGGAATATCGGAGCGATGCCGATAATGCTCATAGAGAAACGACAGGATCGCCTCGTTTTCATCAAGCATCTCATCGAGGGAAAACACAGTTTCCGTCTTATCCACAAGTGCCCCCTCACGCACATAAAAAACCGACATAACGGCACTGAAATCATCACGGTAAAAGCCGAAAACATCCTCAGCCGTATCGGGGGAAGCCACCACCTTTTGCTTTTGAGAAAGATTATCCAGTGCAAATAGCGTATCGCGCAGCGCGGCTGCCTTTTCAAACTCCTCGTTTTCAGCCGCCACACTCATCTCCTCGCGTATGCGGCGGCGCGTTGCCGCAGAATTGCCGCGCAGGATATCTGTAGCACAGCGAATCCGTTCGGCATATGCCTCGGGAGAAACCTCCCCCCGACAAACCCCACAGCACTGACCGAGTTGATAATAAAGGCAAGGGCGTTCCTTTTTTATATCGCGCGGAAACTGCCGCTTACAGGTGGGAAGGCCCAGTGTTTTATTCAAGGTACGAATCACCGTTCCTGCCACCGATGCGCCCGAATAGGGCCCAAAATAGCGTCCCTTATCCGCTTCTCTGGCGCGCGTAAATACCAATCTTGGATAGATCTCGTCTGTAACCTTGATATAAGGATAGGATTTTGCATCCTTTAGGCGAATGTTATATTTCGGCGCATATTGCTTGATCAGTGTATTCTCCAGCGCGAGTGCCTCAATTTCGGTGTCGCACAAGAAATAATCAAAATCCGCCACCAAAGCGACCATACGTGCGGTCTTATAATTCTTTTCACCGTTATGGAAATATTGAGACACGCGGTTTTTCAGCTTGCGCGACTTGCCGACATAAATCACCTTACCTCTTGCATCACGCATGAGATAAACACCGGGAGATAACGGCAGACTGTTTGCTTTATCGAGCAAATGCGCGCGGCATTGTTCAGCTTGCATGTGTGCATATACCTCCTCAAAATAAGCTTTCAAACAAGAAAGGGGCGCACCACGGCGCGCCCCTCGTCATCAGTGCGGTTTTATCCCGCCACGGCTTGTCTTATTGTTCAAAATCGTTATGAATGAGCTCCTGCAAACCGTCGAGTGCATCTACCTCATCAGCACCGTCTGCAATCAGCTTGATCGTCATGCCCTGGGCAATGCCAAGGGAAAGAACACCCAGCAAGCTTTTTGCATTTACCTTGCGGTCATCCTTCTCAACCCAAACAGAACTTTTGTAGCCATTCGCCTTTTGAATAAAAAAGGTTGCCGGCCGTGCGTGCAGGCCGATGGAATTTGTAATGGTAACCTCGCGAGAAATCATATCGGTCAACGCTCCATTCTTTTTACCATTTGCATTAAATAATCCAAATGGGACTATCGTCTCTTTATATTAGTATAACAAAAGGATTTTTAAAAATCAATGGGCATTTTTTTGGTATTTTGATGCCTTTCAAACAAAAAATATGTGCATTTTGACACAAAATCAATGAATTTCAGTAATGGAAATCACCTGAAGGTGCAGATTGCTTGTTTCGGTAACAACAGAAAGCTGTTCGCTAACTTCCAGTATAAGGTCGCGGTCCACTACCAGTGCTCCCTCACGCAAGATACCGTGACAGGAAAGCGTACAAGCAAGGTCAACATATGCATATTCGCTGCCGGCAGCACCCTCCCGTAGGGTGATCACAGGCTCATCAAGCAGCATTCCAAGCTCAACAAAGCCATCCTCTGTTTCGGCATATATCACAGTACTTGCCGCAAGATCGTCCACCAGATCATACCGTACCGCAGTGATTTCAAATGCCACCGCAAAGGAGCTTTTCGTGCGATCGTTTTCAAAAATTTGCGCGAGATTGTCTTTTTGCCAAATCGCAAGCGCGGTGAGCAGCACAAGCAGTACGATCGCAACATCCAAAATGTTCATTTTGGTATGCTTTTGTGCTCTGCTCTTTTCATCATTATTCATACCGTTACCACCTTTTTTCAATTGAAACACATGTGCCCGTAGCAAGTGAGCCTGCAAAGGACACCGTATAGGAGCACCCCTTGGCTATGCGTACGCCATTCACACTGTAACCAACGCTCTGCTCGTATTCCGCGCAAAGGGCAACCGTTATCGAAACGATCTTGGCAGATGCGTGCTCACTGTCAAAGCCCGCTGTCTGCACTTCCCCGTCGCGCCAAAGCACAGAGGGGAGAGTGTATGGCCTTGCGGTGATCTCTACGATCTCCCCCATGACATTTCCGGTTTTAGGATCGATCAGCAGCGTACCCTGCGCAGGCGCCGCACAAAGATCACCGTTTACATCGTAAAACTCGAGGGTATATATGATATCCGCCTCTTCACGTAGGACATGCCACGTGTCGCCAAGTGGCGTAAAGACGAGCAACAGCAAAAGAAGAACTGCCGCAACAAACATTGCAAGCACAGCGTTCACACCGATGTAAAGTCCGCGCGAATAATTTTTATCACTCGCGTAGCTATCCGAAAGCTTGCGATATGCCACACCGCCGCGCACGCCTTGCCCGTTTTTGGGAAGCTTTTCACGGGAAAAGGCAGATTTTTGATCGTGATTGTAAGCCATGATCCGCCCTCCTTCAAGACTTGCGCGTGCGAGTGGCACGCACGCGGTAATCGATCTCGGCACAGGGCTTGCCAAATTCCTCATGCTCCACAAGTTTCTCCCTGCGAGAGCGATGATACCGCATGGCAGTTGCCACTAAGGCAGTTGCGGCAAAAAACGCAGCCAACGTTGCAAAATCGTACCAAACGTAATGGAAAAATCCGAGGAACACAAGTGCCGCTACCAGCACGATACCAATGTAGGCAAACACGGGTCTGTCGTGCCCGTTTGACATGGATAGCACAGAAAAGCAGTTTTGCCACAAAAGCAGCAAAAACAGAGCGAAGGTCAAAATTCCCGCAATGCCGTAATCCACCAATATAAATTGCCAAAAATGATACACTTGATAATTGAAGGGCACAAAAACATCGGCAAAATACGGGTGAAGCGAGCAAAGCCCCTGATATCCCGAACCAAAGAAAAAGCGTAGCATGCCGCTGGAACGGGAGAAAAATCCCTCACCGTTACCGAAAAGCATCTGCCAAACAGCTTCTCTGCCTTCGGCACGGAAAGATGCAAGGGTGGGATCGGCAAGATCGCGAAATACACCGAGCACGTTGCCACGCGCTTTGCTCGGCAAAAGCATGAGTGTGCCTGTAATCACACCGCCGCCTGCAACCACAAACGGCAAGCTGCGATATTCGTATACGAGCAAGAACAACACGAGTATCAGCGCCAATGCAAACCACGCCGCCGAAACAAAGGTTAAAAACACACCCAGTGTGAGTATAATTGATGCGATGACGGGCACCGCACGCATGCGCTTAACCGAAAATGGAACGGTGGGCAGCACAAAGGCAAACACCACAACCAAATAATACGCAAGAGCCGTATTGTCGACAAAGCCGGCTGTTACAACACTACCAAATTGGGCAAAATCAAAAAGCGAAACGCCCTCGGTATTCAGCATTGCAAAAACAAGCTGAGCAACTCCCACCAAGGAAGCAACCACACCGGATGCGGAAAATACAATGCGAGAAACAAAGAGCCAGTGCGGTGTTGAAAGTATATTTACCACGATCAAATAGGAAACAGCAAGCAGGATCTGCGTTAAGACCGCTTGCCATATATTCCCCGTTGCAGGTGTGCGCAGGGACAAGCAGAAAAGCAGCACAAAGATCAACACGGGGATATCCTGCAGCTCAAGCCTAAAGGCACGGTTGCCGCGCAAAAGCTTACCGATATAGCCAAATACCATGAAGGAAAGACAGGCAACGGTAAGAAGATCACTGCCGATCAAAAGCTTGGAAAACGGCAAGACAAGAATTGCAAGCAAAAATCCCGCTTCTGGCACCGATAAGATCACAAGCACCACCAGTGCTGTGACAAAAATCGCGAGAATGGATACGGGCGCAATCAGCAATCCGATTGCCGCAACAAGAAGTGAAAGAGCCGTTGCAAAAAGATAATGCTGCTCCCCCTTTTCTCTCGTTTGCTTGATCAACTCATCGTGCAATCCAAGCACATCAAAGAGCAAAAAGCCCAAAAAGGAGCCTCGCCCAAGCACCGCGCCAAGCGAGCGATCGGAAAGCAAAAGCAAAACACCGACGCTAAGCGAGATCGCGCCCGATATAAGGTGGCTCCACGACACCGCCGTGCCAAGTGACACGAACAGCGAAACACCGTAAAGGGATATCCACATGCTGCCAAGCATAGTGAAGAAAAAGCCGATCGTGCGTAAGCTGCAGAACACCAAAGACGAAACGATCCTTCTTCGCGCACGGGAGAAAACATTTTGCTCCATAGCACAGGCAAGTGCACGGCGCACTGTGTAGCGACGCACTGTGCGGCCTCGCTCTGACCGCTTAACACGGCTGTCACGAGAACCCATTACAGTCTCATTACAAGCTCTATAGGAGGTAAAAAGCTTGCCAATAAAGCTCATGGCAATGATCTGGTAAATCAAACGGCTGAGGCGGAATACAAATCGACCTGCCACGTTTTTTTCTTTCTTCATGCGTTACTCCTCCTTTCCATAAATTTTCAACATTTTTTATTGCTCAAGCAGATCGGGGCGCAGGCGTGCCGTTTCGGAAATTGCAGCCTCGGCGCGCCATTTTTCTATGTTTGCATGATGACCCGAGATCAGCACCTCGGGCACACATTTCCCGTGAAATTCAAAGGGGCGCGTGTACTGTGGATATTCCACCAAGCCCGACGAAATGCTTTCGTTTTCATAGCATTCGGGGGCTGAGAGCACGCCGTCAACCAGGCGCGCCACCGCATCTGTCACAATGCAGGCAGGCAGCTCGCCACCCGTCAGCACGAAGTCCCCGATCGAAATTTCCTCGTCCACGATCTCCTCGATCACGCGGGCATCCACACCCTCGTAATGACCGCAAAGAATGATCAGCTGATCAAGCTTCGCCAATTCCTTTGCCTTATGCTGATTAAAGACCTTGCCGCGAGGGGACATATAAACAACGCGGCGGCGAGCACTCGCTTCGCTTTTTGCCAAGATATCCGCATAGCAATCATAAATGGGCGGTGCCATCATCAGCATTCCCTTTCCGCCCCCGTAGGGCGTATCGTCCACGCGGCGATGCTTGTCCTTGCTGTAATCTCGAATGTTGTAGGTGTTGACCTCAATGCAGCCGCTTTTTTGCGCTCTTCCAATGATGCTCTCCCCAAGCACACGCTCCACAAACTCGGGAAACAGTGTCATGATATCAAAACGCATTACGAAAACATCCCTTCTATCGGTGCTATCACAATTCCCTTTTCAACATCCACCTCGCGTACAAACTCCGCCACAACAGGTACCATTACCTCGCCCTGATCGGTATTGATCACATAAATATCGGTAGCACCGGGATGAATAACATCGGCAAGGATACCGAGCTGCTTGCCACTCTCGGCATGCCATACGGGCAGTCCAATCAGCTCCGCCACCAGCAATGTGCCCTTGGGAATTTTAAGATCGCTGCGCTTCGCATAAAGCACACGGCCGCGAAGGGCATCTGCCTGCTCCATGGTGCCAATTCCTTCAAGCTCGGCACTGACAAAGCGGTTGCCAAGCACCGAGGCGCGGCAAACACGCACAGGGATCATTTCATTTCCCTTTTTGAAATATACGGTGGGCAGTGCGGCAAAGACACCGGGGCTATCGCACCACGGCTCGATCTTCACGCCGCCGCGGCAACCGTGGGTGTTGATGATTTTCCCACACTCGGGATATTCGATATACGCCATAACGTGTCTACCTCAGCTTTAAATTATAATTATAATAATTATATCATAAGCATTCCCATTTTTCAACAGCCAAATGCTCATTTTCTTTTCGCTTTGGTATTTTTTTGAAATTTTGGATTTTTTTACGGGAAAGCCTTGTAATAAAGGAGAAAAAGTGCTATAATATTTAAAAATATTTTATTGGAGGAACCGTAATGGATCTTTGGGTTACAATAGGCATGATTGGCGTTGTCGTCGTTGTGTTTTATTTCTTTGGCATTCGCCCCCAGAAAAAGCAAGAACAGGCCATGGCACAAATGCGTGACAGCCTGCAGGTTGGTGATGAGATCACTACAATTGGCGGCATTATCGGAAAGATCGTAAGCATCAAGGAAGAAACGATGATCATCGAAACCGGTCGTGACCACACGCGTATCCGCCTGCTGAAAACCGCAGTACGCAACGTTGACGTACACGCAGAGGATGCAAAGCAGGACTAAATTTCTACCCTCCCTCATAAGATGTATCAAATCATCTTTTAGGGAGGGCTTTTTCTATGCCAAAGAAAAAGAGAACGCAAAAAAGGCGCACCGTTTCAGCGGAGGCGGTTTCCTTTACATCGGTGTGCAAAAGCGTTTTACTTACGTTGCCGATCATAACGGTGATCGGTTTGGTAATGCTCCTTTGCATCACCGCCATATTACTCAACACCAAAAACCCCGATGCTTATCACACGGCGGCGGGGCTTGCGCTTCTTTATCTTGTTACCCTCTTGGGCGGCTTGATCGCCACACGCCTTCACGGGCGACGCACGCCGCTTTTTTGCGGGATCGCCATAGGCTTTGCAGTACTGTTGCTTTTACTGATACTATCCCTTATTTTACCCAACAGCGATCACGCCTACACAAGTGCCTTACAGATCGGACAGCACGCACTGCTTTTTCCCATGGCAACCGTAGGTGCACTATTGGGCGCAAGAGAGAAAAAAACGACACGTCGGCGCACTAAATAAAAAATCAGCCGTTTCCAAAAAGGAAGCGGCTTGATTTTTTTAACACATAAAAGCTTAAAGCTCAACGTCAATATATACCGGTGCGTGGTCGGAAAGCTGAAGGTAATAATCGGGCATATAGCGGTCAAAGCGCTTGATCGCTCCCTCGGGGAAATCCTTTACGATGATGTGGTCAAAGGTATGCAAGTAATCCAATCCCTCGTGCCACTTGCCGGGACCGTGCGTAGAGAGCGAGTTGAAGCCGCCGTCCTCGATGGCATAGTCAGTGGCAAGATCGTGAGCGTGAAGATAGCCACCCTCCCACAATACGGGGATCAGTGCTTCGGAATCCGATCCGCCATTGAGGTCACCGACCAAAACAGCAGGAATATCTCCGTGAATGCGGCGGTACTTTTCAATCAGCTCCTTTGCCATGCGGAGCTGGAAGGCTCGCGCCTCGTTGGAGCCGGGGCAATATTTCGGATGCTCGGGGTTACCGCGCTTAAACCAAAGATGAGTGGTAAGGAAAATGAACATTTTCCCGTCCTCCTTGGTGCGAAATACGGCAAGCGTTGCCCCCTTGCTTCCACTGTCGTTGTATCTCTTGGGCAGACCCTCGATAAGAGTCGGAAAGCACAGATACTCGGTATCCACCAGCTCAAGCTTATCGGAGCGATAGATGATAGGCGTGTAGTTGCCCCAGATCAGTGCATAGTTGGAAAGTCCCGCATCCGCCGCGTAAAATTTAAAATACTGCTGCATTTCAGGTGTGATCTCCTGCCCACCAACAACGTCGGGCATAAGATCCTGAAACACGCGGATGTGACCGTGCATACGTGTGGCGGCAGAGGAATCAAGCCCTAACTCCTGCCATTCGGGGCGGTTGTCGCTCCAGTACCATTGGTTCTGGCTCATCAAACGCAACTTGCTCATATTATATCTCCTTTGAATTAAGATTTTCGATAAATAAAAATATCCATTTCCGCCTCACAGGTAAGACGCTCACATGTGGCAAGCCGTTCCTGCCCCTGCCTTGAGGTGCGGTAATAATAGGGTGTCATTGCAAAAAGGCTCTGTATTGCCTTGCTATCAAGCTCCATAGAAAAGGAAAGCGTTTCGCGTGCCAGCTCGGTCATGGAAACGGGAAGATCGGCGCGCGGCTCGTTTTCGTGCGATACCTCGTAAAGCACGCGCTTAAGTGAAAGCAAATGGTTGCGACCCGCGCCTGCCACAAGCAGAATACCGCCAGGCTTTAGCACACGCAAAAATTCCTGCTCGGCAACAGGAGCAAATAGGCTGACCACAGCATCGACCGAGGCATCCTGTAAGGGTAAGGTGTAAATGCCCGCTACCGCAAAAAACGCATCTGCGCCCTCCCTTACGGCACGCTTTGCCGCCGCGCGAACACCGCGCTTGGACAGATCAAAGCCGTAGCACCGAAAGCCCTCGCCCGCCAACCGGCAGGTGTAATAGCCCTCTCCGCATCCTGCATCTACCACGGTTTGTCCTTTGCTATATGCTGATAAAAGCTCGGCAACACGGGCGGCAAACGGTTCATAATACCCACCACCGAGAAACGCCGTGCGCGCCGCAATCAGCGTGGCGTCGTCGCCGCCGCCCGTTGCCTTGGCTCCCGCAAGGTTCACGTAACCCTCAGCGGCAAAATCAAAGCAGTGCCGCCTCGCGCCCTCACAAAAAAGACTGTTGCTCTGTTTTGATGTTGTAGCGCCACACACAGGGCAACGCAAGCTACTGCTCCACCACATAAAAACCTCAAATAAATCTTAAAAAGCCCCTCGCCTTGCGCGAGGGGCAAAACTTTATTTTATTATAGCACACACTTTTCAAAAAAACAACTCTTATTTTTCGTTTTTGTCTTTTTTAGCCGCACGGGAGTCGAACCCATAAGCCCTGCAGCGATAAATTTTAGTGACTTTTCCCGCGTCCAGTCTTGAAAAGTCCACACTTTTCTGCGCCTTGCCGCGGCAAAATCCATCAAAAATTTATTTACCGCAGGGTGTTTCACAGTTTTAAAAGAACAGATTTTTTGTGGAACAAACCAAATTTTTTGAAGAATATACAAATATTCGAGAAGAATTTGGTGAAGTGCCGCTAAAAATATGCCTTTTAAAACCTTATGTGTTCGACTCCCGTGCGGCTAGGCACAACCGACAAGTC
>JAFVOQ010000062.1 GCA_017505785.1 Clostridia bacterium | reverse complement strand
GAGCCTCGTTATCCTCATAGGGCATGCGGTAATCCTCTGCCTCACGCTCGATCCTTGTAAGACCAAGACCTTCCATGAGCATCGCGATCAGCTCAAGCGCGTACTTCTTCTTTCGCTCGCTCTTGACCTTCAGCAGCACGGGGCAAGCGCCTTTTACCGCACTCACGCGGTATTTGGTTCCCTCCAGTGCCGCCGCATCCAGTGCAAGATACAGGTAAAGTGCCTTGCCCTTTACGTCTATTTTTGCAATATGCACTCTGCCGCGCTTAAAGCTCTCCCCCGACCACGAGGTTCTTGCCTTTACGCCGCGATAGGAAAGCAGCTCGTTCTTAATTTCGGTATAGTAATCCTGTACCGTGTCCTCTGCCTGTATGTAACGCGACATAAACGAACGGCGGTAACGGATCTCCACCTCGCGCTTTTCGGCAGCTTCACGCGCAAGTCTTTCTGCTTCTTCCTGTGCCAGACGCTGCTCTCTTGCAAGCCTGCGCTCCTCTTCTTCCTTACGCCAAAGCTCCTCATTTAGCATTTCGTCCGCTTTTAGGGAAACGATAATGGCTCTTCTGATTCTCTTTTCGTCCTCAGAAAGCTTCTTGCGATTATTCATAAGCCTTGAAACGGGTACGGTTTTTCTGTACTCCGAGTCATAAACCAGATAATCGTCGATCTCCTCTTCTTCTATATCGTCATCGAATTCGGGGAAGGTTTCGAACAAGTGCTTCTCGGACATAAGGCGATTGTTATCGAGCTCACCCGCAATACCGCTGTAAAGGGTTAGGTACTGCAGGGCAACACTCGGATACATGCCGCCGACGAAATCTGCCGAGGGAAGCTCGTAATATTTGTCGCCTACAAAAGAATATCCAACCTTATCGTAGTTTTCAAGGTATTCCCAAAGGTTAAGACACTCTTTTAAATTTTTGTTTTTGAGTATTGCGTTGGTTCTGATCACCGGGGGTCTGATATAATTCTTCCCCAGTCGCTCTGCGAAAGCGGAGCCACGGTATGCCGTGAGAGCCATGTTGATGCGCTTTACTCTGTTAAGCACCGAAATGTATTTTTCGTTTATTTGAAGGTCCGACTCGGACATCTCCAAACCAAGAGGTGAGGTCAGCTCAATTTGAAGATTGATCCGAGCCGAATTTCGACCGCCCTCGTCAGGCAAAAGATGCTCAAACTCGGTTTTGAAATCGAATTTGTAGTCCATCTCAACACCGCGCGTACCGCTAAGAACACGCAAGCGCTTGTCAACGAAGGCAGAAAGTCGACTGAGTAGGGTGTTGATGAACTTATTCTCATAGGTGAGATGCGTTTCCTCGTGAAATACGTTGAGTATCTTTTGGGGCGTGATCTCGTCACCACGCACATCGAGAATAAGGTTGGTGTGCTGCGCCAGATGCTTGATCGACTTTTCCGTGATGTGCTTTGACAGCTCAACCGGCAAGATCTCGTCAACATCCTCTATCGCCACCGATGGGTTGCGTATGATGACATCGAGGGCAGGGAGAGCCTCCTCGATCTTATCCACCCATTCGGTATCGATCGCCTTGACCATTTTGCTTCTCGCAAGCGAAACCGTGTTTTCGGCAGAGCCCACGAGCATATTGGCATCGTCATATGGCGCATATTCCTTTGCAAGCGCACGAAGGGAGGAGGATGCTTTACTTTTGACTTCTTCAAAAAAGCTGTTCTTATTCAATTTCAAGCTCCTCCTTCTTCAAAAATTAGTAGGTGCGCTGCAATCTCTCAAGAAATTCGATGCAGGATACCATGGTCCCCTTGCCAAAAAGATTGTTAAGATAGTTAATAAGCCCCTTAATTTCATCTCTGATCAGAGAAAGGTTCAGCGACTCAAACTTTCTGAACACCTTGGTGGCAAGAATGTGATCAATGCCCTCCAGCACCGTTCCGCCGCAAGCGACGTAAACGGGCACAAAGGTTTTCAGCTGCTTCATGATACGGTTACCGAATGCAACTCTGAACTTTTTGATCACGTAATCATCAAGCTCCTCGATCATATCGAGGTACTTCTGCTCCAGGCGATTTTCAACGATCGCCTTTTGGTAAAGACCGACAAGGTAGGTATGGCTGATCCTTGCGGGGGGCGTGTCGGGTGCTTCAAATGCCACCCCCTTGTTATCGATATTGATCGTAAGCGCACGGTCATACACCTTATCCGAAACGGCAAAGGTAGAGTCGTCGTTGTTCGCAGTGCCGACGTACCATACGTTTTGCGGTATCAAAAGCTTGCCGTCCTTGAGATTCTTCGGGTCGTTTATCCAAGAGGAAGGAACAAGCTCGATCTTCCACTCCTCGGGGTTGGGCATTTCCATAATAGAGAGCATTTCAGCAAAGTAATACTCGATACGTGCAATGTTAAGCTCGTCGAGAATGATCACGTTAACGTCATCGTTATACGATGCCTCATAGATCCTTCTTAGCACGTCGGTTTCGTTAAATTTCTTTGAAAATTCATTGAAATATCCGAAAAGCTCGGTGCGGTCGCGCCAGGAGGGCTGTACCGAAACTATGGTTGAATCGTTCTCAATAAATTTGCCCAGCGCATAAGGCAGCGAGGTTTTACCCGTACCGGAAATACCCTGAAGCAGTACAAGCTTTGTCGAGGCAAGGCCCGCAAAAAGAAGTCTGATGACCTTCTTTTCATAGTAAAGCCCCATGCGCGAGCACGCAAAATTGCGAAAGCTTTCGCAGATCTCCTCAAGCGTGAAATCGCGTCTGTATTCGGGGGGACTGTAAAAGTTGTATTTTTGATCGATCGCATCAAGCTTTGCAAATCGCGGCAAAAGCTCTGTTTGCTCCTCGGTCTTTTCCTCTTCGTCCTCCTCGTATATCCCGTTCAGAACGTCAAGCGGTACGCCGGTCTGACCGACCTTGAGGGCAAGTATGCGTTCCTTTTCGTTGTTGAGGCGGATCACGTCACGGTGAAGGTCAGCCACCTCCTCAAGCAGATCCTCGCTTCCTACAAGCGACTTGCGAAATCTAACATACTTTCTTATAAGAAGGAAAAGCATGTAGAGCACGATCGCCCATATAGACATGACGAGCAAAAACGCAAATATAGAAAGGATCCAATCCAGAACCGTAAATCCTGATTTGTAAGCATTGAACTGCTTTATGTAATCCACAATGTTGAAGATCTGAAAAATGCCGAGAAAAATTCCCGAAACGATTTTCCAAATACCGTCTATCATCGTTGTGATAAACGCAAAGAACCAATCAAGAAATGCGCCCATTATACTCCCCTCCTTTCATTTTGTAAAGCTTTGTTGTCATTTTATCTGTTATTCGCCTTGCGAATTATTTTCTTCGTTATTTTTGTTTTCCGCCTGCTTGGCAAGGTATTCCTCTATTGCGCGCTTTTTGATCTCTTCCTCATTCGCTTGCTTTGCAAGGTATTCCTCAACGGCACGCTTTTTAATTTCCTCCTCATCGACCGTAACACCGGCAGCAGCCTTCTTTTGACGCTCGGTGATGAGAATCGAAATAAAGTTATAAAGCTCATAAAGGAAAAAGAGAATCAACGGCAAAACGATGCAAAGGAAGAAGCCGAGCGATGAGCGAAGGAAGCTGATTACGTTACCCACGCCACTGAGCTTATCGTCGGGATCGCACTTGCCTATTACATCCGAAAAATGCACCGTGTAGGGCTGATCTCCCTCGTTATCAGGCGCGGGGTTGTTTTCGCCCTTGGTTACAAATTCATTTTTATCAAGATTGACTGCATAAATTTTATGCGTATTGATATCACCAAGCATGCCGTCCTTGTCAAGGTCAATCGGTGCATGGAAGGTGATAATATCACCAACTTGGAGATTCTTGATTTCATCATCGTCAAGCTTCTCCATAAGCACAAGATCACCAGCCTCGTATATAGGCTTCATCGAATCGGTGGTTATGGTGATCAGGCTCTTGCCGAATATAGACGGCACGCCGTCCTCGCTTCCCTGCGCAGAGAAGACGAGTATGGTTATTAAAAGGGAGAACGCTACAAATATCCATATCAGAACATTGAGCGTTATCGAAAGAATTTTCTTGACGTTGTGCTCCTTGCACCACGTTTTAAAGCTATCAATCGAGCCTTTAAAGCCCGTATTTTTTGTGTCTGCCATATAACAAGTACCTCACTTACTGTTATGTGTTCTTTATTTTTGTTATAATACGGCTTAAAGTGAATTGCGATTTTTCGCAATTCACTTTTTCCGCAAACTTATATTAATTATAATTGTGATCATCTATGGCGAAGGTAACGCTCACTGAATGGCTCGTCAAAAAACCGAGCCTGTAATACGCATCCTCGTCTGTACCGTCAAAGTAAACATACAAGTCAACGGTAATAACCTCTTGTGCATCGCCAAGAACTCCTGTGAGAAGCTCACCGTTAAACGCCTCAGGCTCGCCGTGGTCATACAGCGCGGTAGCTACCTCGCCCTTGTCCGACCTTGCACAGATATATACCCTTACGGTGTCGGTCAGATAGTTTTTCTTACCCGCAACCTCCACCGATTGAACGCGCAGCTTCTTTGCATCTCCCGTTCCCTCGGAGCATCGAATATAAATCGTCTTTTTCAAGCAGTATTCGCTATTCTCCTCGTCGGGATCGATGATGTTCAGCATGCTGCCGGGCTTAGGATCTCCCATTGTATCGGAGAAGGAGTAGCCCCAGTATGTGTGCCGGGGCAGATACTCCCCCTGCGCATATTCACCGACGCAAACGTAATCAAAGGTGTTTGCGCCGCGCGCGTGCTTATAGTAGTATTTCACACCTGCTTCTGCGTGTGTTGCATAGCCCGCGTCACGGACGTGATAATATCCAACGAGCGAATCTCCTACTTTAAGCTTCTCCGTTATGTTAATAAAGCTGTCCGAACCGTTCGTTATATCGCTTTTGGCTCGAACAAAGAACTCGCCCGTGCCGTTATACGTGCCGTCGGGATTGCCGTAACCGGGCGCCATATGCTCCGACATATAGAATACAGCCACCTGCAAACCGCCAAGCTCCGGCAAATTGCCTTGCGTGACGAAGAAGAGCTCCTTGCTTTTTTCATCGTGAACGTAGTGGTCAAGGCCAAAGGAAACCTGCTTATGATAGGTCTTTGCTTCCTGGTTGTCTGCGGAAATTTCCAAATACAATGAATCGGAAATCGCCGTCAGCTCAAATCCGCTTGTCATGACCGACGAGTTCATTGCGACCCAGGCGTAGGTTGCCGTGGATGTAAGCACTGCCAGCACTACCAGCAACCAGAACACCCACGCCAATCTACCTTTTATCATAATTTACCGTCCTTGTGGGAGCGTTTTATTTTATTTAGGGGTTTACCGAGTAATCCACGTCGTTGATCGCAAACTTAATTGCCACCTTCTGACCGTTCAGCTCACCTGCCGCAGTGGTTGCGGTAAATGCTGCTTCATCAGTACCGTCAAAGTAAATAAAGGTCTTAACGGTAACGACCTCAGCCTCATTGCCAAGGATCTTATCGAAGAGCGTTTTGGGAGTGAAGGATACACCGTTATCGTAAAGATACGTGGTGGTCTGTCCTCTGCTGTTGGTTGCAACGAAGTATATTCTCATTGCAGGCAAGAGGTAATTCACTCTACCGCTAATATCAATATCCTGTATTCTGAGGTTAATACCGTCGTTGGTATTCTTAGCCGAGCGCAGATAAAGCGTGTCGCTGTAAACGTAGTTTGCAACCTTGTCTTCCTTGATAATGCCGATATCAGCGCCGCCCACTGCACCGAGCGTATCGGAGTAGGTCTTACCCCAGAACATGCGTCCGGTAAGATTAACCTCCGCTGTGGTGGCGTTGTGATATACGCAGATATAGTTGTTGCCCATCTGGTACCATACCTTAGCATCTTGTGCAACCGTTGCGGTAGCATCTGCCACGTCAATGGTATAATACTTGCCGTCAAGCTTTTCTGCGGGAACAAGGTCGGTTGCGATCACGTAATTGCCGCTTGTATCGGTGGTGTAGTATACAGCAAAGTTGGTTTCGTCAGCATCGGTATAAACACCTGCATTGGTACCAAGTGCCTGTATGCCGGATACCTTCTCAAAGTAAACACCGTCAACATCATTGTCTACCGTAACAGTTTGCTTTTCGAAAACGCGGCTTGCGTTCATCTGATAGTAATCCACATCTTGCACAAACTTTGCATCATCGGTTACCGTGTAGCTGCTTACCGTGTAGTAGCCGTAAAGCGCATTACCCGAGGTAAGGCTTGCCTCCTTATAACCGTTCCCGTTCGCAAGTGCTTCATAATATTTGCCGCTGGAATAGGTGCTGCCATCAGTGATTCTGGTGAACTCAAGCTTGTAGTAGGTGTCAAGCACGGTTGCCGCACCAAAGCTCTCGACCTTTATGTAGTTAAACGCCGCATAGGTATCGCCACTGGACTCAGCATCACTAAGTGTGTAATAGGATGTGCCGGAAGAGGGATAACCGCTTGCCGGCGTTGCGGTTACGGTCTTCAGGGCAGTGGTGTCAACTGCAACCTGCGTCACAAGTCTTAAACTCTTCTTTGTTGCGTTAAAGGTGGTAGTATCACCGTACGTAGAGCCGTTGTTAGAAATCTGCAGGTAAAGAGCATCGGAATACGCCTCCACCTCAATACCGTCAACGTCAACGTCGGTGTTCATGGAGAACCACGCAAAGGACGCGGTTGTCACAAGCACGGCAGACGTAAGCAGTAAGCATATCGCCACTACTAATTTTTTGGTTTTCATAATGTCCTCCAAATATGTTTGTATAGTTGAGATCGGTTACTATTACTGCTGAGCCGCAAAGTTAATCGTTACGTCATAATCGAGTATAGTTTCGGGAAGGTTAACTGTTTTCGCTTCCGCATCCTCGCCGTCAAAATAAATATAAACCTCGAAGGATGCTGCCGTTGTGGTTACCGTTTGAATCAGGTATTCGTCAGAGGATGCCGTTACAAGCGTGGGAGTACCTGTTCCGGTAAGGCTGTAAAGCTGAATACCGTCTGTGCCCACTACAAGGATTCTGAGGCAACGGCGAATCAGATCATCGGCCTCACCTTCAACTGTAACCGATTCAACCTTGAAATTGGTAAGATTGCCCTGAGAACCCTCTGCAAGCTTAACGTAAAAGGTGTTGTAAAGCGCGTGGGTACCGGCCTCGATATCTCCCTCAAAGTCCGTAAGAGCTGCTCCGTCCGTATGATTGCTCTCGGATTTACTGGTACCGGTCTTCCAGGCAAAGGTATTCGCTGCATCATCTACTACGGTGATTGCTGCATAAATCAGCTCGATGCCGCCGTTAGTGTTGGTATTTTTGTTGGTTGCATCCGCGCTCTCGCTAAAGTTTGTGCCGTCCGCGCTGATCTGCAGGAAGCGGGCGTTAGACTTAACTTTAACGTTCATATCTGTTGCCTTAACGGTAAAGTTGCTTGCGAACCATGCGTAAGATGCGGTCGAGAGCAGGATCGCCGAAACGAGCAGCATCACGAATGCGGGGATAAGCTTGCGTGTCATTTTCATAATGTTTTTCTCCTTTGGAAATTTGTCAAATTTGTTTTTTATGTATTTAAACCCTGCGGGATCTCCCGCGGGGAAAAAACCTTAGTGGACGATGCTGATATTCATATCCAGCTTCATCTTGCCGCCGATCATCCAGTCAATGCAGTCGGGGTCGTTGCCCTCGATCCACACCACGACCGTAAATTTGGTTTTTTGGGTCGGCTCAAATGCCTCCATTCTGCCACGTGCCATGACCGTTGCGGAATAAAATTCTGCTGTGCCGGGTTCAGCACCCGTGCCGTCACTTTTCGTTTTGGCGTAGGTGACAGGCTCGCCGTCGTTGATATACAAGCGTAGGCGGATCGCCTCGTCAAGGCCGTTGGTCGTGCCCGACATATTGACCTCGTAATCGTAGGAAACCGCGACCTCACCGGCATTTTGCACGTAAAACGTGTAAGCTATGTAATCTCTGCCGTTGTGTGCGCCGTCTATCATGTTGACGTTTTCGGGGATCGTTTCACCCGCAATATTCGTCATCTTTTCGGTGATCTTTGCGTTCAGATTGGATGTGGGGCGTGTCATCTCCTTTGACTCCGAAAGCGACAAGCCGTATTTTGTCATTTCGTATTTGTTGATGCTTATCGTAAAGCTTCCCGATTGCTCGTAAAGGGCAGCCGCCACATAAACAATGGCGGTAAAGCTTACAAGCACAGCAAGAAGAATACCGAGGAGCTTCATGCGTACGCGATAGTTCCTTGCCTCATGTGCCGTTCTTTTTAAAAGATTAAAGCGCCTCTCGTTTCCGGATTGACTGATCTGTTTTTTCATTCTGCCACCTCACCCCTCTCGTCGCGCGCCTGTGCAGCGGGCTTCACGGTATATCCGTCAGCTCCCACGGCTCTTGCACCCTCGATTTTTTTATCACTGTCAAGCGAGGGGGCAATGATCTCGGCATCAAGATGATGCAGATATCGGACCAGGCTTCCCGCAATTCTTTGCATGCTGTCTTCACCGAGTGAGGCGGTTGAATACGCATCCATAAAGGCAAAATCAAATTTGATCTCAGAAAGCCTGAATACCGGGCAGAACTGATCTCCTACCTCAAATATCGCAATTTTAAGGCCAAGTGCGCGAAGCTCTTCTATCTGCTTTGCCACCGTGTCAAGATCCTCGTACAGGATATCTGCCGAAAGCTCGATGCACACCTTGGCAGGCGGCACCTCGGGGTAAAGCGAAAGCAGATCCACCAGCATCGTGGCAAGGTCACTGTCCTGCAACAGTCTTGCATATATGGGAACGGTGAAGCAAACGATCTCGGGATTTTTCAAAAGCAAGGTGGGGATCTCTCTGAAGAGCTTTTGGAAATGACGCCGCACGAGGTGATTGCCGACCCTTGTTCGCCTTGCAACAAAGCGATACTGCTCGTAGCTGAGCACGCCGAGGTCAAGGCTGTTTACAACAAGAAAGCTGCGAAGCATTCGCTTTTCGCTCTCAAAAAACCGAACTGTCGAAAAGCTGAGCTCGATCGGCGTTATCTTGCTTTCGAGCGTTTCTCTTACGGTTGCCACTGCCATCACCCCCTTCTCAAAATACAAAAAAACAGCCCGCCGCAAAAACCCCCCACGGAGTTTGCAGCTGGCTAGCTTAAAAATGAAGCCCCTGTAGCTTTGCGTCACGCCGTTTCCAACGCTTTGCCTATCTGTTGTGACCTACATTTGTTTCATATATCTTATTATATATGGTCTTTTCATAAAAATCAAGTTTTTATGGTAATTTTCTGCATTTTAACCAAAAAAGAAAGGCATAAGATGTTATATTTCCCCAACTACATGCAAAAAAATCCGCTTATTCACTGAATTCCTCCCCCCGTTTGCCGTTTTTGGGCATTGGGTTTCATCTCATCGGTTTTCTCATAAGCGGATTTTTTACATTTATTTCTCAAGAAACGATACGGAGCTCTCCGTTCTTCATTTGATCCTTATCCTCATAAAGCGCCTTGTCAGCATTTTCATAAAGCGCCGCAATCGACATTGCTTTTCCCGTATAAAACGCATAGCCCGTACCTATGGTAAGGCTGTATTCTTTATCCGCGGTTTCGTTTTTCAGCGTATCCTTTATATTGTTGCAAAGCTCGATCACTCTGCGCTCGCTGCTCGTTTCAAACACCGCGGCAAACTCGTCGCCGCCAAAACGCGCGATAAACAAATTGCTCTTATGGGAGGCACCCACCTTTTTCAGCGTTGCAGCTACCGTTTTCAGTGCCATATCACCCTCAGGGTGCCCGTAAATATCGTTGATGCTCTTGAAATCGTTAACATCCATCATCACAAGATACAGCTGCATTCTGCCATGCTTTCCCTCATGATAGAGCTTGGCTTTATCCTCAATATATGCATCAAGCGCATATCTGTTGTTCAGTCCCGTCAGCAGGTCGTTGGTGATCTGGTCATCCTGAAACCTCAAAAACATGATAAAGATACTCGCCGTAACGCCAAAGCAGTGGAGCGCGATCTTGCCGAGCGCAAGTATTTGAAAAAGACCGAACAAAAGAGAAAGCGAGCCCACCAATATAAAGCTTAAGCGAAGCTTTGCATGACGCGTGGTCTTAACGGTAAATCTAAAGAAGATCGCTCTTAAGATCAGCACGCCCACAAGAACATATTGCAGGAAAAAGCTTACCCACGCAAACGAGCCTCTTGCATAAACGTTGTTTGCATCAAACGTGAAAAGCCACCCCGTAAACAAATTCACGAAAAGGCAGATAAAAGCCACCGTAACGGGAATCATATAAAGCGTGATTCTTTTTTTGCCTGCACCCTTAATATGAAAGCTCACATCAAAGAAAATATTCCAAACGCTGCCAAGGTAAACCGTCAGCAATACGCTCAAAAACATCGAAAGTCGGTGCAACACCCCCGATCCGAAGAAAACCCTCGTATCAAACACGTAGGTCAGCATATCTGCGGCAAGGCAAGCAACAACTATCAAGATAAGTCTTTTAAAGATAAATCTTGCGTGTGAGTTGTTGCGGTTTTCAAGCACCGCACGCATAAATATAACCATGAAAATGCAAAAAACAAAGCTGGATAAATTCGATATCAGGAGGTAGGCTTGACCGGGATCTGCGAGGGGAATTTTCATTTCGTGTCCTTTCTTGGTAACAGGAAAAGTGGGCTGCAACAACGTACAATGTGAGGTATTATACTACTAAAAAACCTTAAAATCAAGGCTTTTCTTATTTTTCGGCATTTTCTATCATTTCTTTGCTTAAAAAGATTTAAATTTATGCATTTTGAAGCCGGTAGAGCCGAACCCGTGTAACGGGATGCGATTTCGTCAAAGATAAATAAAACGTCAAAATGCTTCATACACTACGATGCATTTATATAAGTATACACTCAATCAAGGGAATTGTCAATAGGCTATATACCTATTAGAATGTATATGGGGGTGAATTTTATGGTACGGCTTACGCTTAACGAATATTTGGATGAGCAAAAAATAACGAGATATGAGCTTGCAAAAAGAAGCGGTATTCGCTTTCAGATCATCGATAATTACTATAAAAACAGAGTCGTACGGTACGACAGCGATGTACTTGACAGAATTTGCACAGCACTTGGCTGCGAGCTTGGAGATATCATTTCATACCAAAAAGATACGCAGGGGATGCTTCAAAAATCACCGGATCAACGCCCTGCCCCACGAGATTTTTAAAAACGCGACGCATCGGAATTTTTATTGCGCCGCTTTTATTTTTACTTGGCAAGTGTAAATTTTTGCTTTTTACATGTTATATTTTCCGCTGCCCCTTGCATTTTCATTAAAGATATTTTATAATATTTCTGATCATATAAAAATCTCTAAATAGGAGAAAAGCATATTGTCAGATGAAATATAAAATTGAAAAAGGATCGCGCCCTGCCTATATACAGATATATGGGTATATACGGGATGATATTATCAACGGCATTTATCCCTATCAAACAAAGCTGCCCTCAAAGCGATTGCTTGCCGACGAGCTTGGTGTCAGCACGGTAACGGTTGAGCACGCCTATGCGCTGCTGTGTGATGAGGGCTACGTGGAATCTCGCGAGCGAAGCGGATTTTTTGTGATCTTTCGGCAAGCTGACGGCTTTGCAGCATCCGCCGAAGCACACGCCCCCTATCCAGGAAAAACACACACCGCGCATACGTACCCCGATTTCCCGTTTTCGGTTTTAAGCAAGGCAATGCGCCGCATTTTGACCGATCGCGGTGAAGCCGTACTTGAAAAATCACCCGCCGCAGGATGTGACGAGCTGAGAGAAGCGATCAAGCGTTATCTCATCCGCAATCGCGGCATGCATTTGGAAAGCAGCCAGATCGTGATCGGCTCGGGCGCGGAGCACCTATATGGCCTCATCATCGCTATGCTCGGCAGAAACCGCCTGTACGGTATCGAATCACCGTCATATCAAAAGATCGAGCAGGTCTACCGCGCCGCCGAGGTAACGTACGAGCTGCTCCCCTTATCAAATGACGGCATCGATAGCGCGGCACTTTCCAAAACAGGGGCAAGCGTTCTGCACACCACACCCTACAGAAGCTTTCCCACGGGCATCACCGCGAGTGCCAGCAAACGGCATGAATATATTCGTTGGTCGGGCAAGGCGGAGCGTATCATCATCGAGGACGATTTTGAATCGGAATTTTCTGTTTCCTCAAAGCCTGAGGACACGCTGTTTTCGCTCTCACCAAGCGATAACGTCATTTATCTAAACACCTTTTCCAAAACCATTTCTCCCGCACTGCGTGTGGGATACATGGTGCTGCCGAAGGCATTTGTAAAGGAATTTGAAAAAAAGCTTGGCTTTTATTCCTGCACTGTTCCCACCTTTCAGCAATTCGTGCTTGCCGAGCTCATTAACAACGGCGATTTTGAGCGCCATATCAACCGCGTGAGAAGAAATAAGCGAAGAGCGTTGCTCTCAAAAGAATAAACACCCCCAAACGGGGCAAGAAAAATCCCTGTGCAAAAGTACTGCACAGGGATTTTTCTACTGTTTATGGGTTATTTCATGCCACGGTTGATGTTTTTTGCCGCACGCTTTATTTTTTGTCATTTTTGGGCGCGGTAAATTTTCCAATTGCATAGGTCGCGCCGATAATGATGCCAATGATCATAAACACGCCGACAAGACCAATACCCATGTATTTCAGATTTTCAATAAAATTAATCGGATTAAATTGCATAATTCCACCCCTTTCTTATAAGAAGAAGCCGAGCACGAGCGCGCCCGCAATCACAGAGGCGATCTGACCCGAAACGTTGACGCCGATAGAATGCATCAAAAGGAAGTTTTGATTATCCTCCTCCAGTGCCATTTTGTGAACGATACGCCCGGACATCGGGAAAGCGGAAATGCCCGCAGCACCGATCATCGGGTTGATCAAGGGCTTCTTCAAAAGCTTCATTACAACGTTGTAGAGCTTTGCAAAAAGCACGCCGCCCGCGGTATCAAAGATAAATGCCACAAGACCAAGGCCCATAATAAGAAGCGTTTCAAAGGCAAGGAACTGGGTAAAATGCATGTTGAAGGCAATGGTGATGCCAAGGAAAATAGTAACAAGGTTAGCAAGCACCTTTTGTGCCGTTTCGGAAAGCGAATCAAGCACGCCGCACTCGCGAATGAGGTTGCCGAACATCAAAAATCCGATCAGAGAACCTGCAGAGGGTGCAAAGATGCAAGCAACGATCGAAATTACGATCGGGAACAGGATCTTCGTAATCTTGGAAACCGACTTTTGCTCGTAGGGCATGCGGATTTTTCTCTCTTCCTTTGTGGTAAGAAGCTTAATAACGGGCGGCTGGATAATGGGCACAAGTGCCATATACGAATATGCCGCAACGGTAATGGCACCGATATAATTGGAGCCAAGCGCGTTTGCCACAACAATAGAGGTCGGGCCGTCTGCCGCACCGATGATCGAGATCGACGCCGCATCCTTAATATCGGGGAAGAACACGGAAGCCGCACACAGCGTGAAGAAAATACCGAACTGTGCCGCCGCACCAAAGATCATCAGCTTGGGATTATTGAGGAGTGGCCCAAAATCGATCATCGCACCGATGCCGATAAAGAGCAGCAAGGGAAAGAGCTCGTTGGCAATACCTGCATGATAGAGCTCGTTGAGAGGCTCGGCAATGCCACCGAAATGCGTCACACCGTCAACGACCGTGACAACACCGGGGAAGTTCATCAGAATGGCACCAAAGCCGATGGGAAGGAGAAGCGTGGGCTCCATTTCTTTCTTGATCGCAAGGTAGATCAGCACGCCACCGATGATCCACATGATAACCATCTTAAAGTTAAGCTCGGTTACCGATTTAAATAAGTTCAGTAATTCCTGCATTTTAAGCTCCTTTTCGTTTGAATTGCACGCTTATAATAATAATATGAAATAAAGAAATTGTCAATACACTTTGCAAAATTTGTCATTTGTTTATTTTTTGTCATACTTTTTGTTATTTTTACTGCCAAAATGTAACGTTCACTTTGCATTTTCGCCATTCGTTATTTTTGAAATTTGTAATAACCCTTAAAAAAACGGAAATACTGCTGGCGAGGGGCACTCCCTCACCAAAGAAATAGCAAAGAGAGGAACTAAAATGAAATACGTGTGTGATGTTTGCGGTTGGGAATATGACGAGGCTTGCGGTGATGAGAGCCAAGGCATCAAGCCCGGCACGAAATTTGAGGATCTGCCCGAAGGCTTTGCGTGTCCGCTTTGCGGCGTCGGCAAGGATATGTTTTCAAAAATTGAATAAGCCAAATCTTGTGGGGGCGAGTCAAATGAGAAAATCGCATTTGACTCACCCCCCTTGCTTTTCCCCCGCGCTTTTAGAGCTTTGGATGCTCAGCTTCTATCTTTAACCTCTCAAAGCGACGGTCCACCTCACCTTGCAGTGCCTCCCTCACGCTTTTATACCGTTCCTCACACAAATGGCGTGTACGCCCCATCATTTTCAGCCACGCCTCAACAGGTATGCGCTTCCCCCTTTGCTCGGGGTCGTAAGAAAGGGTTGTAATTCCCTTTTCCACCTCATACAGGGGAAAATAGCAGCTATCCACCGCCGCGGCAATGACACGGCGCTCGGTGTTCGGGCGATCCCCCCAGTTCAAGGGGCAGGCAGACAAGCATTTGATATATGCCGTTCCATAGCTTCTTGCATAATGCTGTGCCTTTGCCGCCTTGCGAATGAAATCGTTGGGATCGGATTCCGCAGCGGTTGCCACATAGGGCATACCCGTAGCCGCCATAATGCGCGGCATATCCTTGTGAAAAAAGCTTTTTCCAACACGCTCCTCGCCCAAGTGCGAGGTGGCACTTTTCGCGCCAAGTGGGGTGGAATAGGATAACTGATAGCCCGTGTTCATATATCCGCCATTGTCATATTCAAACAGGATCACGGGATCACCGCGCAACGCCGTGCCGATCGCCGCCCCCATGCCGATATCAAGCCCACCGTCACCGCTGACCATAACAAAGGTGATCTCACCCGCGGGCAGCTCACCGCGCGCCTGTCGCTGATGATACATCTTAGAAAGTCCTGCCAGGGTTGCCGCACCGTTTTGAAACAAATTGTGCACGTAGGGCACCTTAAATGCCGTTTTCGGATATCCCGTTGTCACCACCATGCCACAGCCCGTTTGAAATAACAGCACCACGTTCCCCTCTATGCCGCGCAAAAGCAGATTGACGTTCACGGGGATGCCGCATCCCGGGCACGCACCGTGGCCGGGTGCCAAGCGTTTGGGTCTTGCAAGCGTTTCGCGCACCGTTGCGCCCTTCACGCTCACCTTGCCGTTCTCTTCCTTACAAGTGATAAGACCACTTGCCTTTTCCGCGGTAATGGGTGCAAAATACGGCTTTGGGGTAAAATGCGTGTCGCCCCCGTTCTTGCCGATATAGTCAAAATCGGGCGTGTGCTCATCATAGCAACAGGAAAACAGATCAAGTGCATCCTTCTCATAAAAATCCCGTCCGCCAAGGCCGTATATTCTGCTGATAACGCGCACCGTTACCCCACTTTTTTGCAGAGCAGCGCGTATTTCAAGCGACATGTTGCCGCCCCCCGCGCCGTAGCTGTCCTGCCTGTCTGCCACCAGAACAGTTTTGGCATTTCGGCACATCTGTGCCACCTCGTCAGCGGGAAACGGGCGTAACACCCCCAAGGTAAACACACCCACGCGCTTGCCCTCCCCACGCAGACGATCAACGGCAGCCCTTGCTGTAAGATACGCCGAGCCCAGCACAAAGAGAAGCACCTCGGCATCCTCACAGCGGTAGGATTTGAGCGTATGCAACCGCCGTCCCGACAACTGCTCGTATGCGGCAAACACGTCAGGGATCACCGTGCGTGCCTCCTCCATTGCCAAATGCAGCTGATATTTGTTATTGATAATATCGGGCTCGTTCATATAAGAGCCGACCGTCACGGGTCGTGCAGGATCAAGCACACCGGGCTCTGCCTTGCACGGGCCCAAAAAATCCCGCACCGTTCGATCCTCCCGAAACACGTAGCAATTCCGCTTTTGGTGGCTGGTGAAAAACCCGTCAAACGCCACAATAACGGGGAGCCTAACCTGCTCCGCGATACGCAGCGCGCAAATATTACAGTCATACACCTCCTGGGGCGAGTCGGCAAACAAAACGACCCACCCCGTATTGAGGGTATACATCACGTCGCTGTGATCTCCCTTGATCGAAAGCGGACCCGAAACAGTGCGACAGGCAACATTCAGTACCATTGGCATCCTTGTGCCCGATTGCACGGGCAGCTGCTCGAGTGCATACAGCAAGCCGTTGGCAGAGGTTGCATTGAACACTCTGCCCCCACCCACTGCCGCACCGTAGCAAATACCGGCCGCGCTGTGCTCTCCCTCAGCGGGCATCAGCGCAATGCTATGCTCCCCGTCAGCACCCATTTGATCCAAATATTCCGCAATTTGTGTAGAGGGCGTAATGGGATAATACCCCATTACATGATAATTGATCTGCTTTGCGGCATATGCGGCAAGCTCGTTGCCGCTTTCAAACAACAGCTTTTGCTCGGCGTTTTTCATATCACATCAATCCTCCGTCAACACGCTTTTCATCAAGATAGGACTCGCCCGTAACAGATGCATCGGCACCTGCGGGCTCAAAATCGATATTTTCTGCGATCAGATCCTTGTTTTTGACAAACCATTTTTTGTCTGGGTGCTCCGCTTCCCTGCCTGCAACAAGTGCTTCCGTGGGGCATACGTCAACACAGCGCAGGCATCCCTTGCAATGATGATAATCAAGCCCGCGATTCATCATAGCGGGTCTGCCGCGGTATTCCCCTTTTGTAAACTGAAACACCATATCGGGGCAGGTGCTGTCACAAAGGCCGCAATGGATGCATTTTTCGGGCAAAAATAAGGGGATATACCCCTCTCTTGAGGGGGATAGATCATTGGATGCCGTGCTGCCAAAATGCGGATTGACGCCCCCAAGAGGTGCGTTTGCATATCCCCATTTACTGCGCACCTCGCGATAGGGCACATAGGCGTACTTTGCATCGGGGGCAAACTCTTGACTCACCACCGCCTCGTATCCAAGCGTAAGCCCCTTTAAATTGCTTTCCAGCATAGCGGGGTATTTTTTGCCAAGCGTATCGGCAATGAGTCGCTTTGCCGCTTCAAGCGGAATAAAGCCCGCAGCCCTGACAATAGCACCGAGCATAACCATGTTGACACGGCTTTTGCTATCAAGTGCAAGCTGCAGTGCATCTACGCAGTATATATGTCCCGCGTGCAGGCGCAGCTCGTCGCGCATTTGTTCGGGGGTGGCGCTTGTATTGATCACCAAAATGCAGTCCTTATCAACACCTGCCGTCACGGGAAGCGCGCCCGCCAGTGCACGGTGAAACAGCACCAAAAGATTGGGTCGCTCCACGGGACTGTTGTGAAGGATATCGCACCCACGTGCACTGTAACGTACATAGGATTTTACGGGTGAGCCGCGCTTTTCCGAGCCATAGCTTGAAAACGCCGCCGCATTGAGCCCAAGATAGGTAGCACCCAGCTCCCCCAATAGCTTTCCACACAAATTGGCGCCAAGACCGCCAATACTCTCCAGCCGCATCTCATAGCAGCCGTTCTCATTCACGAATGGTAGCGTAACGGCATCACTTTTTTGCTTTTTTTCATCCGAGCAACGATCGTTCATTCAAAAATCCCCCCTCGCTTTTTTGTTTATCATGTGCAAAAAACGGGATATTATGTGGCACCCGTGCGCAAAAAAATACCGCAGGTCAGCTGACCTGCGATATTTTTTGTCTTCTGTTTTTTATTGTTCGCACAGCTCATCGGCAAGTGCCAAAATCGCTGCCTCACTTTCCTCATTCAAAGCGGAAAGAATTTTTACACTTGTGTTGGTAAAGGTAAGATTTTTGCACTTTTCAAGCATTGCACGCATCACCTTAGCGGCAGTTGGTGCCCAACTGCCGTTTTCAATCAAGGCAACCGTACGGTTTTGGAAATTACGCTCGGTGAGGTGAGAGATAAACTCACGCATATAGGGGAATATTTCGGCGTTGTAGGTCGTGGTGGCAAGCACAAGCTTTCCGTAACGGAAGGCATCCTCCACTGCCTCTGCCATATCGGTGCGTGCAAGATCATGCACCACCACACAGGGCGCACCCTTTTGCTTCAGGCTTTCTGCAAGCAGCTCCACCGCTTTTTTGGTATTGCCGTACACCGAGGTGTAGGCGATCACCACGCCCTCGCTCTCCACCCCGTAGCTTGCCCACGTCTGATATAGCCCGATATAATAACCGAGATCCTCCTTCAAAACAGGACCGTGCAAAGGGCAGATCTGCTGAATATCCAGTGTCGCCGCTTTTTTCAGGAGTGCCACTGTCTGCGCACCGTATTTCCCTACAATACCGATATAGTAGCGGCGTGCCTCGCATGCCCACTCCTCGTCAACATCAAGCGCACCGAATTTTCCAAACCCGTCTGCTGAGAAAAGCACCTTGTCCGTGCTGTCGTAGGTCACGATCACCTCAGGCCAATGTACCATAGGAGCAGTAAAGAAGGTCAGGGTATGTGTGCCAAGTGAAAGCACGCTGCCCTCTCCTACCGTTTCAGTTGCGGCAGGCACAACGCCGTAAAAATTTTTCATCATGGTAAACGCCTGCTTTGATGCCACCACAGCGGCACCCGGATACTGCGCAAGAAACGCGCCAATGCTTGCCGAATGATCGGGCTCCATATGCTGTACTACAAGATAATCGGGGCTTCTCTTTCCCAGCTCGCGTGCGATATTTTCAAGCCACGTATCCGAAAAACGGGCATCCACGGTATCCATAACTGCAATTTTTTCGTCAACGATAATGTAAGAATTATATGCCATGCCGTTGGGCACAACGTACTGCCCCTCAAACAGATCGATATCATGGTCGTTCACGCCCACGTAGCGAATATCCTTTGTAATAACCATAGCTTTCTCCTCTATTATTTTTCGTTCACGTGCACCAGCACGAAATCCTCGCGCACATCGGGGCGGTATGTTTCAACCGTCACGTTATCCAGCACCAGATTGTCGATATAGCGGAAGAAAATGCCCTTTGCAGGCAAAATTTTGCCGTACACATAGGCTTCGGGGTACGCAGGGGGAACGTCGGGCACGTCTTTGTTATATTCTTTTACACCGCCGTCAACCTTTAAGTGAACGTTGCGAAGGGTAATATTTTCCATGTGACGTTCCTTAAGGCCACAGCAATTCGAGGTGATCTGCCAGTCTGTAAATCTGCCGGTCAGGCGCAGATCCTCGCCCTCGGGCGCGGGGGCTGCCTTAAACAGCCAAGGATACTGATAAAAATCGTTCGCTTTAAACTGCGTATAATTGCAGGCGATCACGGGATAGGGCTCGTAGGGGCCGTCTGCCGTGATATTTTCAAGCGTAACGTTGCGAATAGCACCGATCTCTCTGCCCTCGGGGCCTCTCATACGCGCACCGATGTGCATAAATATGGGGGCGTTTACGTTGGTCATTTTTATGTTTTTCATCACAAGCCCGTCAATAATCGCGCCGTCAACGCTCTCAATGGCAATACCCGAAATACGCACGTCGCGGATGTCAATATCCTCAATAACGGTATCGTAAAATCCGCCGTTGGTTTCGGTACCGAGCTTTACCGCATTGCAGCGGCTCTTGACGCGGCAGTTCCACACTCTGATGTTTTTGCAATAATCAAGACGGTTCAGACAGTAGCTCGATTTAAACACGATCCCATCGTCACCCGTTTCAATATCACAGTCGTAGATCTTTACGTTCTTACTGTTATCGGGCGAGATGCCGTCAATGTAAACGTACATTTTGATGCCGTGAATATCCACGTTCTCACACCCGGCAAAATAGATCGCAAGGTCGGTAGCGTTATTGATATCAAGATCGGAGATCAAAACGTTTTTACACTCCTTAAGAGAAATGCACTTGGGACCGCGGTTGCGGATCGCCTTGCCGCGAACACCGTCCTCATCCCAAACCGAGCGCATATCGATATATGCCTTGCCCGTCATTGAGATATTCTCGCACCCGATGCCAACAAACATCGACAAATGGAAATAGCTGTGCGAGGCATCCTGATACAGCGGAAAATCAATCTTTTCCTGCTGGGCATACGCGTAAAAATCAAGCGCACCGAGAATAACCGTGCCATCGGCAAAAAAGATATGCACGTTATCCTTCAAAAAAACAGTGGCAAGCACATAGGTGCCCTTGGGGAAATATACCGTTCCGCCGCCTGCCGCACTGCAAGCATCAACGGCAGCCTGTACCGCCGCGCTGTCAAGGGTAATGGCATCGGCTTTGGCACCAAAAGCAAGCACGTTAAATACGTTTTCGCTCATACTCTTACCTTCACCACAATTTTTTTAACGGGTGCTGCCACATCTCCATACGCGAGGCCGGGCTTGTGCACGTCGTGCGGGAAGAAAATGCAAAATTCCCCACCCTCAACGACCGCGTAGCCTGCCTTCTCGTTGTCGTGGTAAAATTCTACGTCCTTTTCGGGATTGTAGTCGGATTTGGAGCATGCCTTTGCAATATCCATATCGCCCATCGTTTCAACGCCCGAAATGATGTACTGAATATCAATGTAGTTTTTGTGCGCCTCAAACTTACCGTTTTCGGGTGCTTTCGGCGTATATTCCTGCACAGAGGCGTACAGGTCCTTGCCCTCGATCTCGTATTTGCCAACGGCAAGATCCTTGGCGATTGCCTCTTTAATGAATGCAAACGCCTTTTCAAATTTTTCATGCAGGCTGTAGTACTGCGCGCAGTTTGTGAGAGTATCAAATACCATAATGCTTTCCCCTTTTCGGTTTTAAAATTCGACATTCTCATTTTACCACGCCCCATGCCGTTTGTCAATCATTTTCGAGCACAATCGCCTGGCATCATGAGGGCTCTAAATATAGGATATCCTCGTCATCCTGCAGGGGAAAGGAAAGCAGCTCCCGCGTATCCAACCGTGCATCCCGAACATGAACGGCTCTGATGCGGCGATTGCTGTAGGTTGTAAAATAATAAGTGAACGTGTCCGTGTTCGCGCAAGAGGTGTATACCGTGCGAACATCCTTATCCTCATCTGTTTTCACGCACCCCGAGGGCACACATACGCTATCCATTACATGAAAAAAGCGGCCCACCGCCGAGCGCTCCGTGTTCGCACACGCTGTATGATTCTTTGCAAAAACCGCACGCACAAAGCGTGAGGACGATGAAAAATCTCCCGGCAACCCCAATGCCCCCATGCCTCGCGAGTAGGACGTGATCTCAAGCTTGGGGCACAAATTGTTTTGCGAGGGGCGAGAATCCAAGTGCATGAAATTGGCAATGTTTGTTTGGTGATAGGGAAAAGTGGGATTGTTTGTGAGCACGCCAAACGGATTTTCATATATTGCAAGCCCACTCGCTACCGATTCTACGGTAACTGCACCCGTTTTATCGGCTATGATCCAGTGAAGCGGCGTGGCTGGCATCTCGGCAGAAACGCAGTCTCCTGTGATATTGGTGCTTTGCAGCAATTTAATTGCCTTGGGGAGTGTTTCACATTGAGATAATATCCATGGGATCAGCTCAAAGGATGCCACGTTGTGCATGCCGCACTTCGGGGCATGATATACGGCGTTTGAAGGAAAATTTAAGCCCGCAACAGCAAGCCCCGTTTCATTGATCGCATCATAATACAGCGGTACGTCATGCCGTATGCAAGCGATGCCCATTATGGCAGGGTGCGTTAACACGGACTTTTCGTGCAAAAAATCAAGTCGAAAATTTCTTGGCGTTACTGTCGCCACCTCGCCGTAGGAGCATTCGATATCAAGCGTGCGCCCAAATAAATGGCAGCATCCGTGATCACTGACTGCTGTACACATACACCCTCCGATCATGCAAGCGTGAGCACTCGCCTGCGCTTGCGTCATTTGTCCTTTGCGGTATAGTATTTCCAACGCTTGAAGGCTCATACAAAGTTTTTTGAAAAGAGCAAAGCACCCCCAAAAAGCAAAAAACGCAGCATGTGTACAATTTCTTGTATCCATTTCTGTGTTTTTATTTTGGAGAGCTCAAAGCTCGACTTCGCAGGCAAAAAAACAAAGGCACTCCCACGAGAGTCTGCAAAATTAGCGATAAAATTGAATAGCCTTCCCCGGTGGGGGAAGGTGGCACGCGAAGTGTGACGGATGAGGCGTTTCTTACCTTAAACTACTCCTCATCCACCGCTAAAGCGGTCCCCCTTCTCCCGCAGGAGAAGGCTTTTTGATATGAAGAAAACAAAGAAAAGCCCCGCGCGAGGCGGGGCGAGGATTAAAACTGTATGGGATAATCACCGTATCCCATACAACATGAAATACCTTTTAATGAATAGCGTTGCATTTCAAGGGTTGCAAAAAGAATACACAGACAAGTATGATACATTTTGTTTATCTCATAGGTAAAGCCTAAAGATTTATGCTTGGACTTCTTTTCAATTACAACATGAACAGCAATCAATTCATCAAGAGCTTCACGTAATGTGTTTTCCTCAAAACTCAATTTTTCTTTCATTTCTCCAAAGCTGATGTCGCTCATAGATATGATAGCTAAGCAAACGAGGATGTTGTTTTTCTTTGAAAGTGTGGGTAGAATTGCTTGTGCAAATTCTACCGTCTCCTGGTTTACGTTTTCAAAAAATTTTCTTGTAACAAGCGCGCCATAGCCCTTGCCCGATAACAGTGACAAACCATTTTCGTTAGAAATGTGTGCAGGTTCATCATGCATTTCAGTATTTTTTCCTCTGAGATTGCCTCGAGAAATACCGTGATGAGCAGGGGCGAATATTTTTAGAGCGTCTTCATAGGATGCCATACTCATTTGTGCGTGTTCTGCTACTTTGTCAAAAACCTTATTGTAGATATCATTATAGGCATAGTCCTCACCGTAGAAAAGATAATCTACACTTACTTCAAAGTATGCAGCTATTAGAGGAAGCATTTGCGCATCAGGAAAAGATGTGTTGGTTTCCCATTTCGAAATAGCTTGGGGAGAAATATTTAGCGCACCGGCCAACTGCTCTTGGGTAATGCCCTTGCGCTTTCTGAGATCTGCTATATTTTTTGAAATGTTTATTTCTTTCATAATCAAGTTTCCTTTCCGAATTTCGCCGTGAGCTCTTCGGTTGTGATTAAATTATATCATAAAATCAGCAGGAAATAAACAACTTGTTCGGATTGCATATCAACTCACAGTTGTTCGCCGCTTGTCAGAAACTATAATCAGTTGTTTTTCTGCTTTCCCGACGCTTGCGCCTGGGGCAAGCATAGCGCGTGGCTGTCCACCGCGCAATCGGGCAGAAGCCCGTACGCACTATCCGCAGAAAAGGTCGGCTCAGTAAAGGCTCCCTTGTGTAAAGGGAGCTGTCACCCGAAGGGCTGACTGAGGGATTGTTTTGTGTTGCTCTGTGATTATACAATTCCTCCGTCTCGCTACGCGATCCGCCTCCCTATACACAAGGAAGGCTTTGGTAAGCCATCGCCGACATAAAAACACCACCAAGGAAAATTCCTTGGTGGTGTTCGTATTTGCACCGCTAAAGTTGCAGGGGTGAGGGGAGTGCTCGCTTTTTATAAAATTTAAGCGTCCGTGTTCATTTTGTCGGTAAGCCCTAAAATATAGTCGGTTGAGGTTTTGTAAAACTTGGCTAATGCGATAAGGCAATGTAACGGAATCTGTCGTTGCCCATTTTCGTATTGCGAATATGTATTTTGCTTGATACGCAGAATCTTGGCAACATCTGCTTGCGTTAAATTATGATCTTCCCTTAAATCTTTGATGCGCATACCGTTCCCCTTCGATTTCTTATAAAAAATAATACCACATCTCGCATTGAGATATCGGCTTTTATCTCAAATTGTGATATAATTTCTTTATAAAAACTAAAACATCAAAATCTTGCAAAGGAGAATTATCATGAGAAGCATATTGGAAGAGCTATGGTATGGCAACATTTGTCCGAATGGCGAATACTACGGAAAATCAAAAGAGGTAAAGAAACTAACAGGTATATCGCAAACCACCACGACGATCTGCTGGCAACACTCACAGACAGGCAGAAGGAGATCCTTGAAAAATTCGACGACTGCTACGCCGAGCTAATGGATCTAAACGAGCGCGAAATTTTCACATATGCTTTTCGGTTGGGAGCAAGGATCGCCATTGAGGTTATGAGCTTTGAAGCACAAGCAGAGATTTGAACTATACTCCCACGAACGTCGTGCGTACATTCTAGCCGCTTCGCGGCGTCGCACTGTTGCGGTGCCCGCATTGCCTCTCCCTCGCTTTCGCTCAGTCGGTCTCTGCGACCGCTGCCACTCCTCGCCCTCCCTCCCCCTGCCCCCGGCAGTGGTCGGGCTCGTCCCTCTCGCGCCGCGGCGCGCGGTTCAAAGCTCGACTTCGTCTGCAAAAAAAACAAAGGCACTCCCACGAGGGGAGTGCCTTTGTTTTTTGGCGGAGAAGGAGAGATTTGAACTCTCGCGCCGGTTTAAATCCGACCTACACCCTTAGCAGGGGCGCCTCTTCGGCCAACTTGAGTACTTCTCCAAATGCAGAATTCTTTTGCTCTTCTGCGTACCCTGCGAGCGCCG
>JAFVOQ010000005.1 GCA_017505785.1 Clostridia bacterium | reverse complement strand
ACGAGCGCCCTTTCAAGGGCGGCAAAGGTGGCAAAGGCAATAGGCTTGAGTATACGAAAGCCAGCGGCTTGAGCCGCTGGCCGGTACTATTGGGCTTTTAGCCCTAGTGCAAACCACCCGTTTGACGGGTGGTTATGATTGGCCCTGCCGGTTTGAACCAGCGACATCTGCGTGCAAAAGTCACAGCGCGAAGCGCGGTGACGGGCAATGTTTTTGCTTGCAAAAACTTGCCACATGGCGTAGCCATGTGAGTTAATAGCGCCAGCGGCGCGTCATGATGTCGCTGTACTGCGATCGTAGACAAGCCCAGTAGGCTTCTACTTTGTATCGGTGCGAGAACACAAAGGCGCAGCCTTTGAAGAAAACCAGCAGGGGAACCTCCCCTACCTCCCACCCATACCCCGGCGCTCCGCGCCACCCCTCGCCGTCCCCCGAGGGGACACTTTCTTTCGCCGTCACACTTTTAAACCCTTTGCATTAGAACCGGCGACATTTATGTGCAAAGGTCACAGCGTGAAGCGCGAGAGCAGTTCGCTTTACATTGATTTTTGCAAACGAGAAAAGGGACGCAATGGCGTCCCTTTTCATTCTTTGGGTATGCTTTTCATTCCAATCAAGCTATTTTATATTTTGCCTGCAAGAATCAATTTTTCAAGGGATTCTATCACCTCGGCGGCGGCAGACTCCCAAACTGCTGATTTTGTAGTATAGGTGGCAATATTCTTTAAGCAATCCTCGGCGTTTGCGACGGCAAAGGAAACGTCGCATTTTTCGAACAAGGGGATATCGTTTTCATAGTCTCCCATTCCTACAAGCACACGCGCCCCGAGCTTATTCTTGAGAATTTTTGCCGAAACACCTTTGGTATATTCGGTTTGCATGATCTCAAGGTATGTCGCAAAGCTTCGCGCAAACGTGTATTGCGGATAATCAAGGGCTTCGCAAAAGGCCCTCAGCTTGTTTCCCTCGGCGGCGTCGGCGCAGTTAATGGTGATCTTGTATTTTTCGATGGCGAGGGATTCCTTTTTTCCAAATGCATAATATTCCTTCGGGGTATATTGCGTTATTTTGTCGGCACAAAATACGTTTATTCTCTCAATATTCACGCCCGAAGTCAAAATTTTTTCTATGACCTCAAAGACGCCGTCATCAAGAGCTCCCTTGCGCAGGATCTCGCCGCTTTCAACGTCGCAAATAAGGGTGCCTCCAAAACAAATGCAGTAGGTGTTGGGCTTGATAAGATGCTGCTTTGCCTGAAGATACTCGGGGGGTCTTCCGCTTGTTATCGCAAAGTGTCCGCCCTCGGACATAAAATAATTTATCGCCGATTGTGTCTTCTCGGGCACGGTGTTTTTGTAAAACAGCGTACCGTCCCAATCCGAAGCGATCAAAACTCCATCAAATAATCCCATGCCGTATTCTCCTTTTCATTATCACCATTGTTTATTATACCATTGGGGGGAAAGCTTTTCAAGCATCTTGATGAATTTCGGTGCTGTGCTTTGTGCATATCAAGTGTGATCGCATCGGCATAATTTTTGTTGACGTATTACTTTGGGTATGCTATAATAAACCCTACCACGGGTTGAGAAATCCCCACTCAACCGTTGGTATGTAGACTTTTTAGGTGGCTTTGGCTATACTAAAGCCAAAAGGAGGCGCGCCATGGATCAAGTGAAGATCGGCAGATTTATTGCCGAACGGAGAAAAAACGCGGGGCTGACGCAAATGCAGTTAGCTGAAAAGCTTGGCATCACAGACAGAGCCGTATCCAAGTGGGAAACGGGCAGGGCCATGCCTGATTCCGCGATCATGCTGGAGCTGTGCGCGATCCTTTCGATCAGTGTGAATGATTTACTGCAAGGGGAGGTAGTATCAACGGAAAACTACAACAAGGAGCTTGAAAAAAGCTTGCTTGAAATCATGAAAGAAAAAGAGAAAAGCGACAGGCACCTGCTTGTGCTTGAATGGGTGATCGGTATTTTTTCTATCATCATTTTATTTGTGCCGATCATGATTGGGTCGCTGCTCCCGATGCAGGATTGGCAAAGGCTTGCTTTTGTGTTTTCGGGCTTTATACCTGCCTTTGTTGGATTTTTCTTTACTTTGAGGATCGAGCAGGTGGCAGGGTATTATGAGTGCAAGCATTGTGGGCACAAATACGTTCCCACCTATAAGGCAATGCACAAGTCCATGCATATGGGTAGAACGCGTTATATGAAGTGCCCGTATTGTGGCAAAAAATCCTGGCAGAAAAAGGTAATCAGTAAGGAATAAGCAAAAACCGCCCTTGGGCGGTTTTTTGATTTTTATAAATCGTTTATCTTTTCTTCCTTGAACTTGGGGTAAACGTTTGCTATAATGTAGATACAGATCTAATATAAAGGAGTGCGCGATGTTACTTTCTTCGAATATGATCAGGCTTCACGACGTATTTGGCGTGAAGGGCACCTTTGACCTGTTTGCCAAAGTCGGCATAGAGGGGGTTGATTTCAACAACGATGTGCCCGAATATTACACGGCGGAGCACGACAAGGCGTTTTACGAGGAACTTGGCAACTACGCGAGATCCCACGGCGTGTCCATTTGCCAGGCACACGCGGCATATCCTCCCTCCTTTTTGGAGGAGGAGAAGACCGCCAAGCGCTTTCTTGAGATCGTGCAGGGTATGCAAAATGCAGCACATCTTGGCGCGCCGATGATCGTGGTGCATCCGTGCACGCATCTTGATTGCACGGTAGAGGGGAACTTTGAGCCGATGTACCGCTACAACCTCGATTTTTATCGCCGTCTGATTCCGTATGCCGAAAAATTCGGCATCAAAATTGCCATTGAGAACCTCAGACGCGCCGCTGTGACCAACAAGCCCGAGGCGCTTTGCCGTCTTTTCGATGAGCTCAACCATCCTGTGTTTACCATTTGCCTTGACGTGGGGCACTGCCATTTGCACGGTGTTGACCCTGCCGATGCTATCCGCATGCTCGGGCACCGCTTGGTGAACGGGTGCCTGCACATCCACGACAATATGGGGTTTTCCGATGAGCACACGCTGCCGTATTACGGCAATATTGAGTGGGAAAGCGTGATGAAGGCACTTGCCGATATCGGTTATGAGGGCAACTTTAACTATGAGGCATCGGGCTTTATCAAGGACATCCCCGTGGAATTGCGCCCCGAAGGGCTTGCCTTTATGGCAAGGGTGGGGCACTATCTCGTAAGCCGCTTTGAATATTATAAAAAGAACCGATAACAGAAAAAGAATGCCCGCCCTTGGGGCGGGTTTTTCTTGGCAGCGGCAGAAAAAAATCCACAAAAAAGTGCGCGGATTTTGGCAAAATTTGACACATTTTTAGAACTTTACTTTTTTTGCGGTTTCTCTTGTTTTTGGTACCGTTTGGGTGTATAATGGGGACATTCTGTGTGAAAAAAGAGGCCCTGTTATGTTCCAAGATCTACTGTTTTCCGCCAATGTGGTGATTCCCATTTTTCTTCTTATCATGCTTGGTTATGCGCTCACGCGCGTGAAGCTGTGGGACGCGCATTTTTTGAAAATTGCAAATGACCTTTGCTTTAAATGCCTTTTGCCTGTGCTGCTGTTTTATAACGTGGCAACCGCAAATATTTTTGAGGTTTTTAACGGCAAGCTGATCGTTTACGTTTGCGTATGCGCTTGCGCGATCTGTGGGCTGCTGTTTTTGCTCGTTCCGCTGCTGATGAAAAACAACAAGCGCCGCGGTGTACTGATACAGGGCACGTTCCGTTCCAATTTTCTGTTGTTTGGCGTGCCGCTTGGGCTCAGCATTGGCGGTGAAGCGGGTGCGGTATTGGCTGCCGTGGTGGCATCGTTTTACGTGCCTGTCATCAACATGCTTTCGGTCATTTCGCTTTATGCGTTTAGTGATGCCCCCAACAAGAGCCTCAAATCGGCATTGCTGGGTATTGTGAAAAACCCCCTCGTTATTGGCGGCGTTTCGGGTCTTGCATTCTCGCTCATTCGCAACAGCATCGGCTTTGAGCTGCCCGCGATGCTGGATACGACCCTGTTCAACATCAAATCTGCCGCTACGCCCCTTGCTTTCCTTGTGCTCGGCGGCGACCTGAAATTTGGTAATATGCTCCGTAACGTGAAGGTTTCTTTGTGTGCGGTGATCGGTAAGATCGTGCTCATTCCCGTGATCATGATACCCGTTTCGGCACTTTTAGGCTTTGGGCGACTTGAAATGGCGATCCTCGTTGCCGTTTTTGCAACCCCCAATGCGGTTTCAAGCTACGCAATGGCAAGAAATTACGAGGCGGATTACGAGCTCGCCGGCGAGATCATCACGCTTGGCACGCTCCTCTCGCTCTTTACTATGTTTGTCGTTATCACTCTCACAAAATCTCTTGGGTGGATCTGATACAAAAAGCGGAAAACGCTATGCGTTTTCCGCTTTTTATTTTTAGAGTTTACAGCTTTCCGCCGCCATTTGTATAAATGGCATCGATAATGCGCTGCACGAGAATGGTGTTTTTGCCACTCACGGGCGGCTCTGTGTCATTTAAAATGGCATTGGAGAATGCCTCGATCTCCTTGGTATACATATTGCCGAAGGTGACGGTGAGCTCCTCCGCCTTCACAAGGCTTCTTTGCTGCTGTGCGTCATAGCCCGAGTCATCGCCGGCGGTAAGGATCTCAACCTTGCCCGCTTCTTCCTGCCCGAGCGTGCCCGTGGCAATGATGCTGCCCTTTGTGCCGTAAAATTCAAGCGGGCACTTTGCCGCCGCATCGGGAATATTAAAGTTGCTGTCAACAAAGGCAAGTGCGCCGTTTTCCATTTTCATGATCACGGCAGAGGAGTCGTCTGCGCTGTACCCAAAGGTTTGATTGTGCGCATAGCCCGTACATTCCACGGCGTTAAGCCCCGAAATGTACTGCAAAAGGTCGATGCAGTGGATGCCCATATCCATGAGTGCGCCGCCGCCCGACAGGGTCTTGTCCTGACGCCAGGCGTTTTCTATTTTGGGGTACCAGCAGGTAAACTGTGCGCGCATGGATACGATCTCGCCGATCTTGCCTGCGGCAATGATCTCTTTGATCGCTTGATGATAGGCATGGTAGCGCATCATCAGTCCAACGCCAAGCTTGACGCCTGCCGCCTCGCATGCCTCAATGATCTCAAGAGAATCCGCGAGCGTAAGCCCCAAGGGCTTTTCGAGAAGAATATGCTTCTTTGCCTTCGCGGCGGCAAGTGCCTGCTCCTTATGTGCAAACACGGGGGAGGCGATGTAAACGGCATCGATCTCGTCGAGCGCCAAAACTGCCTCGTAGCTGTCAAAGGCATAGCTTGCGTCGTACTTTTCCTTTACGCGCTCGGCAAGTGCAAGGTTGGCATCCATCACAGCTACGGGGACGGCGTTCTCAGCCAGCATCATGCCGGGCAGGGTTCTGCGGTCGGCAATGCCGCCGCAGCCAATGATACCCCATTTGATCTTTTTCATTTAGGAGCTCCTTTTCTTACTTGCCTGCCTGCATTTCCGCGACAGACTCAAGAATGGCATCTGCCATATACGCAAGCTGCTCATCGGAAAGACCGTAGAGGGGCAGGTGAGTAAATCTCTTGTAGAACACTTCCTCGCAAACAGGGCAGGTCTTTGCGATCTCGTCGGCGTTGTAGCCCATATCCTCTACAACCTTAAAGCGGTAAAGGGGACCGAAGTGAGGAATGTTGGTAACGCCCTTTTCCTCAAGCTTTTTCTTGAGAACTTGTACATCACCGCCTGCCTTTGCAGGGTCGATCTGCAACAGGTAGAGGTGGAAGGTGGGCTTGATCTCATCATTGCCAAGATCCTGCGGAATGATAGCATCATTGCCTGCAAGACGGCTGTTGAGATATGCGGCAGCACGGCGGCGCGTTTCAATGATCTCCTCGTTGCGGGCAACCTGGAGCTTGAGGCCCAGGCCCTGGATCTCGGTGGTAGAGTAGTTTGCCGCAACAAAGGGCTTTTCCTTGCCTCTGATGGGGGTGATGTTGTAAAGCCAGTTCTTGATAGGCGCGGAGAAGTCAAGCCCGAGGAAGCGCGCGCGCTTCATATCGTTGCCGAAATCAGGGATATTGGTGGTGGCAATACCGCCCTCGCCAAAGGATGTGATGTTTTTTACCTCGTGGAAGCTGAAGGCTGCAAAGTCGCCGATCGTGCCGATCTTGCGACCCTTGTACATCGCGCCAAAGGCGTGCGCTGCATCCTCAAGCACAAGAATGTCGTGCTTTCTTGCAAGCTCCATGATAGGATCAAGGTCTACGGGATAGCCGCCGATATGTACGGGCACGATCATTTTGGTCTTGTCGGTGATCTTTCTTGCAACGTCCGCGGGATCCATGTTGATCGTGCGGGGATCTACGTCGGCAAACACAAGCTTGCAGCCGATCGCCAAGGGGTATGCCATGGTAGCAACAAAGGTGATAGCGGGTACGATCACCTCATCACCGGGCTTGAGGTTTGCGTATTTGTACGCGATCTCAAAGCCGGAGGTTGCGTTGGTGACAAAGGTACTGGTGGTGGTGCCAAGGTAGGCGTTGCATGCCTCCTCGGCTGCCTCAACCTGCGAAGCAAGGGAAAGCTTGCCGGGAGGGGTTGCAACCTCGCCGAGCTTTTTTACCTGCTCCCATACAGCGGCAATGGCGTTATCGTATGCCTCGCCCTCACCCTGCATGAGAAAGCGAATGATCTCCATTAAGTCGGCAGTGTTGTAGTTTTCACCAACTGCTGCCCACGGTACTCTGGTAGCACCTGTATTGTAACGAAAGTCTGTTGCTTTTTTCATAGTATCCTCCCAAAATATAAATTTTTTGTTTGGTGGGGCGCGTGATGCCCCTTACAAAAAAATTATAACAAACATTTTTTGGGATTGCTATGAAGGATACATAAGAAAATTGTAAAAATAGATAAATCCAAAAGCTCTTTTTCAGATCTTGCAGGGGAGTGTGTGCGTGATCTTTTCCGTAAAGAACAAAGATATTCTTGCTTTTAGCAAGAATATGCATTGACAAACCTGCCCCAACATGAGATAATACCCTTAGTGGAGCAAGCTCTATTTTTAGGAAAGGAAGCCAGACCGTCTTGGCTTAGGTTTTACGATATGGATTTTATTAAAAAAAGTGCAGAATTTGATCTCATTGGTCTTGGCGAGGTGATGCTGCGCCTCTCGCCCCCCGATAAGGAGAAGATCTCGCAAAGTGAAATATTTGAAAAAAATTGCGGTGGGTCGGAATTTAACGTGACATCGGGTGCCGCCAATCTGGGCATCCGCGCGGCGGTCGTTACCAAGCTCCCCAAAAATAAGCTCGGGCATTACATTGCAAGAAGAATTCGTTACGGCACGGTGTCAGACGACTACGTGGTATGGGATCACAGCGAAAATAAGCGTCTTGGCATCTATTACTACGAAAGCGGCGTGTATCCCCGTAAATCTGCCGTGGTGTACGACCGTGCGGCGGCTTCGGTGTGCTCGCTGGATGTTTCCGAGATCCCTGCGGATATCTATGAAAAAACGCGCGTGTTTCATTTCAGCTCCATTTCTTTGGCACTGGGTGACACCTTGCGTGCCACTACGCTTGCCGTGATGAAAAAGATGAAGGAGCAGGGCGTTGCGATCAGCTTTGACGTCAACTACCGTGCTACGCTTTGGAGCGAGGAGGAGGCGCGCGAGGTTGTGAAGGGAGTGCTGCCTTACGTTGATATTCTTTTTGTTTCCGAAGAAACGTCGCGGCGTATGATGCAAAAAAACGGCACGCTTGACGAAATTATGAAGAGCTACGCCGACGAGTACGGCTGTAAGCTGGTGGCGACCACGCGCCGCGAGGTGGTGAGCCCAACGAGGCACAATTTCGGCTCAAGAATTTATTACAACGGAGAATTTTACGAGGAGCCGCACTACAAGGGCATTGAGGTCATTGACCGTGTGGGTAGCGGTGACGCTTATGTGGCGGGCGTGCTTTACGGGCTTCTTACGGGCGGTGACGTGGTGCGTGCCATGAAATACGGCAATGCCCTCAGTGCCATTAAGAATACCGTGTCGGGCGATATGTCGATCAGCTCGATCGATGAGGTGGATTCTGTCATTGCCTCGCACGGCGCTGCCGGCGCGCAGGACGAAATGGTCAGATAATTGTAAAGTGAGGAAAGATAAAATGGCAAGAGTTTCTTATCACGCGAGTATATTGAGGTAAATGGGGCACAGCTTTTTACTGTGGTCTGTCTGCCCGATGAGGTCGGCACCTTTCCCACGATCCTCTATCGCGGGCCCTATCATGACGTTGAGGCGACAATGACTGAGGATGAGGTTGTGGCGCTTTACCATGAGAAAAAGGAAAAATGGCTGGAACGAGGCTATGCCTTTGTGGTACATAAGGGTGAGCGCTTGCGCGTGGATATTTCCTCCTCGGCGCACCCCTATTACGTGCGCCACACCAATAACCGCGGTCTTTTCTCGGAGCAAACGGCGGCAAAAATTGCCGACAACACGGTTATTTTGGATAAGTCGACCTTGACGGTCTACACGGAATAAATACCGCTAAATACAAAAAAGCACTTATGATGTGCGCGAGAGCCCTGACGGGCAGATCTTGCATCATAAGTGCTTTTTTGTTTGGTGCGATATCAGCGGTCGAGCACGTTGCGCGAAAGAGCCCCCAAAAAACCTGTGGCGGTAAAAACCTTATACGCGCCAATGCTCTCGCCCGTGTCGATCTCACGGTAAAAGGCTGTGCTTCCCGCATAGATCTCCTTTGGCACGGGATTGACGATCAGCATCTTACTGCCCTCGGCCTCAAAGGAGAAGTCAAACTGCGTGGTGTAGCGAAAATATTCCACGCGCCGAAAGCGGAAGCTATGTAGGCATTGCACGATGCCGTGCTGTGAAAAAAAGAGTGGCGTGTGGCGCTTTAGCGCGCAAAAGAGCTTGCAATGGTATGTTTTTTCGCCATACTGTACCGTAAAGTTGACCTCGTCACGAAGAAAGAGGAGAGAACGGTAGGGGCGTTTTATGGGCGAGAGCGTTGCGCCAAGCTCCGCACAAAGGTGCTTTAGGCCTTTGAAGAATTTGCGGCGAATACGGCAGGCGCGCAGGAAACGGAAGGATAGGAAAAAGCCGAGAGCGCAGAGAACAAGAATCAGCGTCGGCCAAAAATACAGGCTGAAAAAGGCTTTGAAAATATAGAAAATCGAGGCAAAGATCTCAAGGACGTACATAATACCGACAGAGCCAATGGCGTAAATTGGCGTGATGCCGAGCAGCTTTAAAGCAAGATCGCGAATATAGTGTATTTTATCGTCCTGCTCTCGGTACGCGATCCAAAAAAAAGCAGAATACCGTGAAAGCAGCCAAATGCCAAAGAAAACGGGCAGTACGATCGCGAGCGTAAGGAGTTTTTTGAGCGCGCGCGGCGCGGTGGCACCAAGCAAAAGGGTGGCTAACGGGTTGAATCCAAGCTCTATCGGAAAGATGATCGGTAAAGAGAGCAGTATGCCAAGCTCAAGGAGAAGATCCTTTGAGGTAAGGATGAGGCGCAGGATCTCGCGCGGCATGCAGTGATGAATATCCTTTTCCATGCGATAGGCAAGGGCAAGCTCGCCCAGCTTGCGGTCTGTTTCACCAAACACGCGTGCGGTGCTGTGAAAGACGAGAGGGAGAAGGATCGCACCGGCAAGCTTTGCAAATCTGGTGAAAAGATAACAGATGCCAAAGATCGCCAAAAACGCAAAATAAAGGGCAACTGTGCGGCATATACGCAGATATATGGGCAAATATTTTTTAAAATCCTCCAAAGTTGGCTCCCCCCCCTTTTTTTTGCGATATATTTATAGTATAGCATAAAATTCGGCATTTGTAAATCGCGGATCGGTTGAATGGGATTACTCTATGGGGAAAGCCAGAGCGTGAGGGTGTTTTCGCCCGTTTGGTAGATGCCGTGCAGGCGGTAGTCCTCGGTTTTCACAAAGGAAAGGAGAAAATCGCGCATGATGCGCGTGCCGGAGGCTTCTCCTGCGCGAAACGCCTGCTCGTGCGAGGTGTAGGCGTACTCCGAGGTGTGGTAGATGAGAATGGCCTTTGGGGGATTTTTTTTGAGGATCTCGATATCCGAAAGGATCGCAGCATCACTTGCCACGTCAAACCACTGCACCTTGGTAAAGGTGCCGGGATCACAGCGATCCGCGAGCGCGTAGAAAAGAGGGATCTGCGGAAAACAAAAAATAGGGTCGCTTTGTGCGGTGTTTGCGACAATGGCGTGCACGATCTCCTCATATACCGCTTTGGTTTGAGGAGAAACAGAGAGCCCACCTGTGAGGGGCAGATCAAGGGATGCCGTGCTTTCCCAATAGGAGCTCTCGGTCATGCCCCACCAGTTGTAGGTGTACACCAGCTTCTTGTCTGCGCTGTGTAGGGCAAGCAAAAGACAAAGCAGCACCGTACCGCCGCGCACGAGCAGGATCCCCCCGCGCACCCTTGGCGGGTGGATGGGTATGGCGAGGTATGCCTCACACAAAAAAAGCAGTGCACAAACCAGAAATATCACGCCAAAGGAAGCCTGCCCCTCGGCAAGCCCACCCGAATTGCCGCAGCCAAACGAGATCGCAAAATAAGCACCTGAGAGCACGAAAAAGGGCACCACGTCGCGCATGGTATCCGTACCGTGGCGCATATCCCGTATGCCCCACACGCCGCATGCCGCAAAAATCGGGGTAACGGTCAAAAAGACCGCATAGGTGGAAAGAAACGCTTTTGGCAAAAGCCAGCGCCCAAGTGGCTCCCATAGGATAACCGAAAGAAGTGCGATCGCAAGCAAGAGGAAAAAGGCGAGCCCCATTTCCTTGGCGTAGCTGCGCTTTGGTGGTACGGCGCGATCGGGAGCGTTCCTTGACAGAAGCTTTAGCCACACAAAGCCGCCGACAATGACAAAAAGCAGGAGCAACGCCACGGGCAATGCGTGCAAAAAGGCGGTGCCGTTGTGGAAAAGCCAGCCAAACAAAATGGCGTACATACCGCCCTTCGCACCTGCCGCCGCAGCACCTGTCATGCTCAGATATGCAACAAGGGAGCCGCTTTGCCAAAGTGCTGTGGCAATGAGCGCAAAAAGCACCAAGGGCGGCAAGCAAAGGAGCAGCGCGTTACAAAGTATCGCGCCCTTGCTTTGCCTGCACCATATGCCAAGATAAACGATGAGGACAAGGGCATAGAAAAAAAAGATAAGCCCGATGTTTTGCTTGATGTTGATGAAAACACCGCAAAGCACACCGCACCCCAAAATCTCCCTGCGGCAGGGCTCGTGCGCGCAGATGCGCTTGGTGGCTTTCAGGAGAAAATAAAGTGAGAATACCGAGAAAACGTCCATCATACGCACGTAGTCGTAAAAGGTCTGCACCACCTCGGATTGGAGATAAAACGCGCCGCATACCGCCGCGATCATGGCAATGTGGCTGCGCTTTTTGCCCACGATCTCTGCGGCACACAGGTAAAGCCCCACGGCAATGAGCGTGAAAAAGAGAACGCCGAGCCTGCGTAAAACGATAAGCTCGTAGCCAAAAATCCTTGTGATCAGTGCAACAGTATAGATATAAACGGGGGGATAGAGATATTCAAAATCGCGATAGGGCAGCTTGCCGCTGTTGATGCATTTGGCATAATAGGTATACCAGCCCTCAGCAAAGGGCAGGGTGCGCGTGTGGAGCGTGCAAACCAAAAAAAGCGCAAGGGCTGCGGTAAGCATCAAAAAAATATAAAACCGCCTGTTGTGGCACTGCGCCTTGTCGCCACCCTTTAACGTATCGCTGCTCATGGTTACCTCCGTTTTTGGTTCTACAGGATAGTATGGCAGATTTTTTGAAAAAAACAACAGTGCGTATTGTTTTTTAGTCAAAAAGCGCCGCGATTGCTCGCGGCGCTTTTTGGCATTATTTTATTTCTTGCTCAAGATCGTCAAAAATAGGGCTGTTAAAAAATTCGCGCAGGGTGATATCAAAACCGTCGCAAAGCTTTTTGAGGGAAACGATGCCGGGGTTTTGGCTTTTTTCGTTTAACATACTGTATACGGTTGAAGGAGATACACCCGAAAGATTGGCAAGCGCATTTGTTGCGATATTATTCTCGCGGCAAAGCTCAACAATTCTTGCCGCAACGGCTTCTTTTGTGTTCATATGCCCTCCTTCACAGGTAAATAGCCTTTGGCTTTATCGTAATTTTAACCAAATTTACGACATATCGTGTGCGATATATCGCAAATCTAAATTTTTTGCGTTATAATTACGATATATCCCACAGAAGGAGAGAATTATGACTTGTTGTTTTTTTTGGGCACAGAAGTATAACCTGTAATCTGCGCCCTCGATTGAAGGAAGCGATATTAGCACTGATAAGGGAAGGGAATGTGAAAGTTTTTTATATCGGAAATAATGGAGATTTTGATTGTTTGGCTCAAAGTGTTTTAGCCGAAATTATTGCTATAATGAAAAATGTGAAATATTATATTTTTTCGAAAAACCGCAAATTTCTCTTGCAAATAAAGCGATTATTTGGTATAATACTATAGTAAGCCGTAAAATAAGGCCATACCAGCCGGGGGAGTAGCGGGGCCCTGTACCTGAAATCCGCTATATGCAGGGGTGGATCCCTTTTTTGAGGACCGAGGCAATGCGGTCCGGCGCGTATTCTTTTGTGTTGACGAGTGGGTCTTGCGCAATCGGAGGCTGTGAACCATGTCAGGTGGGGAACCAAGCAGCATTAAGCAGTTTTCCCGATGTGCCGCGAGGGTGCCTGCTCCGAGCAAAAGGTGCGAATGCCGCGCAAAGGTGACGTTCGATTTTTAGGTGTATGGTCTTATTTTGCGGCTTAACGTTTAGGCAAGAGGGCGCGAGGAACGGATCTCGACCGAGGCAAGAAGCCGAGGGCGCCGCCTTCGGCTATAGCCGAAGGGAGCCAAACCCATAAGTTCTGCGGTGATAAATTTTAGCGTTTTCTCATGTGTCAAGGCTTAAAAAGTAATGTAAAAAGGAGTGGTTGATATGCACCAGGCTTTATATCGCAAATGGCGTCCCAAAACCTTTGATGACGTTTGTGGGCAGGAGCATATTACGTCGGTTTTGCGCTATGAGATCAAAAACGGCGCACCCAGCCACGCCTATTTGTTTTGCGGCTCACGCGGTACGGGTAAAACCACCTGCGCCAAGATCCTTGCCAAGGCGGTAAACTGCGAGGCACCCGTCAACGGCAGCCCCTGCTGCAAATGCCCCTCCTGCCTTTCGATCGAGAACGGCAGTGCTACCGACGTGCTTGAAATGGACGCCGCCTCCAACAACGGCGTTGAAAATATCCGTGATATTCGTGACGAGGTGGTCTACACCCCCTCACAGCTTCGCTACCGCGTTTACATTGTAGACGAGGTGCACATGCTTTCCACCAGTGCCTTTAATGCACTCTTGAAAACCCTTGAGGAGCCGCCCGCGCACGTGATCTTTATCCTTGCCACGACTGAGCTCCATAAGCTCCCCGCTACCATTGTTTCGCGCTGTCAGCGTTTTGATTTCCGCCGCATAGCCGCGGGCGTTTTGGCATCGCGCATTTCTTATATTGCAAAAGAGGAGCAAATAGAGCTTGACCCCGCCGCCGCCGAGCGCATTGCGCGCATGGCACAGGGCGGCATGCGTGATGCCATTAGCCTGCTTGAGCTTTGTGCGGGCGGGGGCGGTCGCATTGACATGCAAACGGTAGATGAAATGATGGGATCGGTTGGAAGGGAAAGTATTCTTTCTCTTGTCAGTGCCGTGGCAAATGCCGACTACGATGCCATTTTTGAAGCGATCAGCGAGGCGGTAGCAGCCTCTCGCGATCTTGCTGTATTTTGGCAGGATCTCATTGGCGTGTATCGCGATATGCTGGTGATGAAGACCACCGATCAAGCGGCGCGCTATCTTGATCTTGCCGATGCTGAGGCAGGTGAGCTGAAGGCACTTGCCGCGCGCTTTACCAAGGGCACGCTTTTGGCGCATTGCCGCCTGCTTGAGGATGCGCTTTTTGCCATGCAGAAGGCAAACGCCGTCAAGCGTATGGTGGCTGAGCTCACGCTGGTGCGTATGTGCGATCCGCGCCTTGACACCTCGCTTGAGGGGCTGGTGGCGCGTGTGGAAAAGTTAGAGGATGCGGCACTCACAGGGACCCTCGCGGCAAAAAACGCGCCGAAGGTTGAACCCGAAGCTCCCACTGCACAAAAGCCAAGCGAACCAAAGCAAGCATCCTCCGAGGAGTCCGTAGCACCGTCCAAGGCGGAGCCGGCCCAAAGAAAGCAAGCTCCTGCACCCTCGGTGCCCAAGGCGGAAAACGGCGGAAGAGTTCTTACCCGCATGCGCGGATTTATCAACTGCATTGAGCGCATACGGCGTGAAAACGCCATGCTTGCCTCCTTTATTAGCGATGCGCGCGCTTATCTTGACGAGCAAAAGCGTGTGGTGGTGATACTGCCCAACGCCTTTGCCGAGATGATGCTGGAGCAAAACGGTGGGCGTGACGTGCTGCGGCACGCGCTCTGCCTTGAGCTTGCACGCGAGGTACACGACCGCGAGCTGCTGGTGGAAACCGCAGATGCACCGAGTGCAAAAAACGATACCATTATAGATGATATTTTATCTGCCGCTGAAGGTGTGCAGGAATAAGACATAAGGAGCAAAAACATGAGAGCAAATTATCCAAAGGGCATGGGTGGCGCAGGTAACATGAGCGCCATGCTGCAGCAGGCACAAAAAATGCAGGAGGATATGGCAGCCCTGCAGGAGGAACTTGACAACCGTGAGTATGAGATCTCGGCGGGCGGCGGTGCCGTGAGCTTGAAGATCAGCGGCAAAAAGCAGATCCTCGCACTTGATATTGATCCCGAGATCGTAGATCCCGACGATATTGAAACGCTTTCGGATATTCTGATCGCTGCCGTAAACGAGGCGATCAAGCGTGTGGATGACACCAATACCCAGGAAATGTCCAAAATTACGGGCGCGCTCGGTGGCATGCCCGGTATCCCGGGGCTGTTTTAATGAACTCGGGCATTGAAGCGCTTGATATTCTCGCGGAGCAATTTGCAAGGCTCCCCGGTATTGGGCGAAAGTCGGCACAGCGTCTGGCACTTGCCCTGCTTGAATACAGCGATGAGGATATTGCGGCATTTACCGCCGCCATAGGCGATGCCAAGACGAAGATACACCGCTGCCCCATCTGCGAGAACCTTACCGACCGCGACGTGTGCCCCGTTTGCGCCAATCCCGCAAGGGATAAGAGCGTGATCTGCGTGGTGGAGGATGCGCGTGCCGTTATGGCATTTGAGCGCGTGCGCTCCTTTAGCGGCGTGTACCACGTGCTGCACGGGCTGATCTCTCCGATGAGTGGCATTACGCCCGACACTCTCACCCTGCGCGAGCTTTTGCTGCGCTTGCAGGATGAAACGGTAAAAGAGGTGATCGTTGCTACGGGTGCGACCACCGAGGGCGAGGCAACCGCCATGTATATTGCAAGGCTCCTCTCGCCGCTTGGTATTAAGGTCACGCGCCTCGCGCACGGCATACCCTACGGGGGAGAGCTGGAATACGCAGACGAGATCACGCTTTCCCGCGCGCTCGAGGGCAGACGGGATTTTTAAACGTTACGTAAAAGCAAAAAGAGCAAGAACAATGGGAAACGATCCCTTATGTGCTTGCTCTTTTCTTGTTGCAAAGGCGGAAGGCGAAACGCCTCCCCTACAGATATAGCGTATCAATGTGGGAGATCGACAAACAACAAAGGGGAGGTGAACGGTGACCTGCAATAAAGCAGGTTTTAACTGCCGCAAATATCGTAGGGCGGTGGCTTGCTGCCGCCGAAAACAAACAATACAGGGAAAGAAAGCGGCGGGAGATGAACCCCCGCCCTACAACAAAAGGAGTACGGACAATTTGTTCGTACTCCTTTTCACACATCTTGCGTTGCCGATTTATGCGCCGAAGTTGTTATCGCCGTAAACCTTGGCGATGAATTTTGCAATGTCGGTATTGTCGATCGCAGCTTTGTTTGCAATCAGCTCGGCGATGCCGTCACCAATCCCAAAGAAGGGAACGTTGGCGTTGGAGTGATCATCGGAATCAAAGCGATACACGCCGGTGCTTTCGTTATAGTCAAGCTTGCCGCACTCGTGGTCGGCGGTGACAATCAGGGCGGTGCCGGGGTGCATCATGGTAAAGCCGATCGCGTAAGCGATCACCTCATTGTAGCACTTCACCGAATTTTGCACGTCAGCAAGCGATCTTGCGCCGCTTTGTACCTTGTGCGAGTTTTTATCAACGTGTGCTTCCTCGATCATGGTGAAGAATTTGCTGTTGTTCTCGGAAACAAGGGCAAGAGCCTCGCGCGCGTTTTGGATCAGGTTTGCTTCTTTTACGCTTGTCAGGGAGTTGGTGTCACCCTTGGCATAGGTTACCTCGCCCTTGGCGATCAGCTTTTCAATATCGGTTGCAATAGAAGCATCGTGGCGGTCACCTGCGTGTGCAAGGAAGGCTGCGGGCGTGGCATCGGTGATGCTGGCGGTGGTAAGGATCGCGGTCTTTGCGCCGGTGCTGTGCGCCAGCTCGCGCACGTTCTTGACGTTCGTGCCGTCAGCCTTTTTGCCGACGTAATAGTTAACGGTCTTATGTCCTGTTGCCATAGCGGTTGCGGCGGCGGCACTGTCGGTAAATTCTGCATTGCCGTCGAGAACCGATTGCGATGCGGTCACCACCGAGGACTTATAGGGCAGCTTTTCTGCCACAAATTCGTTAAGGCCTGCCGCAACGCCTGCCTGAATGTGCTCAAAGCCCATACCGTCACCGATCAGCAACAGCACCGAGGTCGCCTTCTCAAAGGTGTATTTTTGGGGTGTTGCGGCGGTGGGCAGGGTGGTGTCAACAGCAACGTTGGTGCCTTTGCTTGCAAAATATTTGTTTACGAGGGCAGAGGCGGCGCCGCCAAGCATATAGGAGTTGCCCATCATCACGATCTTACCGCCGTTTTGGAACAGCAGGTATTCGTCAGCGGCAAGCTCGGTGTTTTCCACAGCCTTGGATTGTGCACGGTTGGTCTTGCCAACTAAAATCTCATGCTCGGTTGCGGCTGTTTTGTCGGAAACCATTTTCAGCTTCACGCCTGAATTGTTGTAGATGTAGTCGTAAAGATTGACGGCAATATAGTAGGTGATCTTGTCGGTTTTATCGGCACCGTCGGGATATACGATCGTATATTCACTGAGGGCTACGCCCGAAACCGAAAGGTTGCCGAGCATATAATCATATGTTCCGATGTAATCGTTATCCTCAAAAACGGTTACCTTTTTCTTGTCTTTGTTGATGTAATTTTCAATAAAATAATCTACGGCACGCGCAGTTGCGGCGGAATTACCGCCCGTAACGACGACCTGACCCGCAGCATAGGAAATGATAAAATCCTTTTCGCGAATGAGCGTGAGGGCATTCTCCGATGCCTTGCGGTTGGTGGTGCCCACAATGATCTCGGTGCTGCTTTCGGGTGCCCAGTCGGTTTCAAGCTTCAGCTTTACGCCCGTTGCCTCTTTAATGGCATCGCGCAGCTTGGTTGCTGCCCCCTTTTCTGCGGTGGCGGTGCTACTGTCTGAATAGATGACGGTATAGCTGCTCTCGCCGTCCTTTACGATATCGACGGGCTTACCGTCCTTGTTGCAGGCGGCAAGGATGGGCAGCAGCAACAAAATGGCGAGCAGCAGACAAAGTATTCTTTTGTTCGTCATGGTTTTTCTCCTTTTGGTGTATTTTATAGTAATAGAAAGGGCTTTCAAAATTATTCCTCATCGGGGAAGAAGCTGTATTTTTGTGCGAGATTTGCGTGGAGGATCATATCCTTTACCTTCATCAGGCGTGTGATGTTACCGCGCTCATTTTCCTCAAGCTTCATTTCAATCGACTTGATCGCGGCAAGATAACGCGGCATCATGATATGCTCCAAGGCATTGACGCGGCGGCGTGTGCGCTCGATCTCCTCGGCAAGGAGCATCGCCTCCTTTTCAAGCTGTGCCATTTGCAGCATTTTGGGCAATATCTCACCAAATGCCGCAATGGCACTGTCAAGCTCACCTGAGGTAAAGGCAAAGCCGTAATTGGCGGCATCGCCCGCGGCCCCGATCTCGGTGTGAAGCACGGGAACGGTTACACTCATGCGATTTTTAAGCGAAACCTCTATCTTTGCCTCAGTGCGCGGAAGCAACAGGGCAGTGGCAAGCATCTTGGGGTGCGTGGTGGCGGCGGCAAGTGAAAATGCGCCGCGTGCCGCGCCAAGTGCTGTTTCTACCTCGTAGCGCAGGCTCTTACACTCGCGCACCACGGCAAGAAAGCAACGCATCAGCTCATCGCGCTTGTCCTTTAGTAGCTTGTGCCCGCGCCGCGCCGTGGCGTAGCGTGCCTTAAGCTTTTTCAATTCCATGCGCGTGGGGTTTACACGGATCTCTGCCATAAAAGCAATCCTTTCTTAATCTTTTGGGTAATATTTTGCAACCAACTCGGGCTTGATGCGCTTCAGCTCGCTCTTGGGCAATATCGAAAGCAGCTTCCAGCCAAGGTCAAGCGTTTGCTCGATCGTGCGGCTCTCGTAAAAGCCTTGACTCACGTATTCTGCCTCAAAGGCATCGGCAAATTTTGCGTAAAGACGGTCAATGGGCGTGAGTGCCGCTTCACCAAGCACCACCATAAGCTCCTTTGCCTCCTTGCCACGCGCGTAGCTTGAGAAGAGCTGGTTCATGGTGCCTGCATGGTCCTCGCGCGTTTTGCCTGCGCCAATGCCCTTATCCTTCAGGCGCGAGAGGGAGGGGAGCACGTCAACGGGCGGCAGATATCCCTTGCGGTAAAGCTCGCGGGAGAGAATGATCTGTCCCTCGGTGATATAGCCCGTAAGGTCGGGAATGGGGTGGGTCTTATCGTCCTCGGGCATAGAAAGGATCGGGATCATGGTGATAGAGCCGTTGCTGCCCGCCTTTCTGCCCGCGCGCTCGTACATGGTGGCAAGGTCGGTGTAAAGATAGCCGGGATAGCCGCGGCGGCCGGGCACCTCCTTGCGTGCGGCGGAAACCTCACGCAAAGCCTCCGCGTAGTTGGTGATATCGGTCATAATGACCAGCACGTGCATGTCGCACTCAAATGCAAGATATTCTGCGGCGGTGAGTGCCATGCGCGGCGTGGTAATACGCTCAATGGCGGGGTCGGAGGCGAGGTTGATAAAGAGCACCGTGCGGTCAATGGCACCGGTTTTCTTGAAATCGGAAATAAAGAAGTCCGCCTCCTCAAAGGTGATACCGATCGCGGCAAACACCACGGCAAACCTTTCATCGGTGCCGCGCACCTTTGCCTGTCTTGCGATCTGTGCGGCAAGGTTGGCGTGCGGCAGACCCGACCCCGAGAAAATGGGCAGCTTTTGTCCGCGCACCAAGGTGTTAAGCCCGTCAATGGTAGAAATGCCGGTTTCAATAAACTCGGAGGGGTAAAAGCGCGCTGCGGGATTAATGGGAGTGCCGTTGATATCAAGAGTCTTTTCCTGCGGCATTGCCACGCCCTTGTCAATGGGCTTGCCCATACCGTTCATCACGCGCCCGAGCATGCTTTCACTTACGGCAAGCTCAACGCCGTGTCCCATAAAGCGCACGCGGCTCTCGGCAAGGTTCAGACCCGCCGCGCTGTCAAAGAGCTGAACCAAAACATTTCTGCCGTCCACCTCAAGCACGCGGCAGCGGCGTACCTCGCCGCTTGGCAGCTCGATCTCGCCAAGCTCGTCGTATTTCACGCCGTCAACCTGCTTGACAAGCATCAAGGGCCCTGCTACCTCTTCAATGGTTTTATATTCGCGTATCATTGCGCACCTCCTTGTGTCAGTGCCGAAAGCTCGGTATCGATCTGTGCCTCAATCTCGGCATATGTTTGGGCATAGTCGCGCACGGGAACCGCCTTGGCGCGTCCGATGCGCTCACGCACGGGGAGCGCGGCAATATCCGCTACGTCAGCACCCTCTTCTATGGCAAGGCGTGCTTTTTTATCAAAGCTGAAAATGAGATTCATCAGTGCGTACATCTTAGGCAGTGCGGTGTAGCTGTCGTCCCCATCAAAGGCGTTTTGCTGTAAAAAGTCCTCACGGATCGACTGCGCCGTTTCCATAGTCATGCGGTCGGCAGGGGAAAGCGCGTCAGCACCCACAAGCTTGACGATCTCCTGCAGCTCACTTTCCTGCTGGAGAATGCGCGCCAGCTCGTTTGTTTTCGGCATCCAATCCTTTGCCACGTTCTCCGAGAACCAGTCGTTCAGGCGATCACGGTAGAGGGAATAGGAATTGAGCCAGTTGATCGCGGGGAAATGGCGGCGGTAGGCAAGAGTGGAATCGAGCCCCCAGAACACCTTAACGATACGCAGTGTTGCCTGCGTGACGGGCTCGGAGATATCACCGCCCTGCGGAGATACCGCGCCGATCGCGGAAAGCGTACCTATGCGACCGTCTGAGCCAAGACAGGTGACCTTTCCCGCGCGCTCGTAAAACTGTGCAAGGCGAGAGGTGAGGTAGGCGGGATAGCCCTCCTCGCCCGGCATTTCCTCAAGTCTTCCCGACATTTCGCGCAGTGCCTCTGCCCAGCGCGAGGTCGAGTCCGCGATCACGGCAACCGAAAGCCCCATATCGCGGTAATATTCTGCAATGGTAATGCCTGTGTAGACCGATGCCTCGCGCGCCGCTACCGGCATATCCGAGGTGTTGGCGATCAAAATGGTGCGATCCATGAGGGACCTGCCTGTTTTGGGGTCGGTCAGCTCGGGAAATTCACGCAGCACGTCAGTCATTTCGTTGCCGCGCTCGCCGCAGCCGATGTAAACGACCAGATCCACGTCGCTCCATTTGGCAAGCTGGTGCTGTACCACTGTTTTGCCCGAGCCAAACGGACCCGGCACGCATGCCGTACCGCCCTTGGCAAGCGGAAAGAGCGCGTCGATCACGCGTTGTCCCGAGATCAGGGGCTCAACGGGCGGCAGTTTTTCGCGGTAGGGGCGTGAGATACGAACGGGCCACTTTTGCATGAGCGTAATGGGCTCAATGCGCCCGTCCTCCAGCTGTAGCTTTCCTATGGGTGCGGTTACGGTAAATTTTCCTGCATGGATCTCGGCGATCCTGCCCTCCTTGCCGGGGGGCACCATGATCTTGTGACGGATCACGGGCGTTTCCTCAACGTATCCGTAAACGTCGCCGCCCACCACCTCCTGTCCGTAGGAAACGGCAGGGGTGAAGAACCACTCCTTTTCTCTGTCAAGCGCGGGCTCGTCAATACCGCGCTGAATGTTTGCGCCGTATTTTTTGAAGATCGCCTCAAGCGGACGCTGAATACCGTCATAGATCGAGGTGATCAGCCCGGGGCCGAGCTCCACCGAAAGGGGCGCACCTGTGGAGGTCACGCGATCTCCGCGCCCAAGGCCCGCGGTTTCCTCATATACCTGAATGGAGGCGCGGTCGCCGTGCATCTCAATGATCTCGCCGATGAGGCGTTGCTCACCTACGCGCACCACGTCAAACATATTGGCCTCGCGCATGCCCTGTGCAATGACAAGGGGACCCGAAACCTTTAAAATTCTTCCTTCAACCATTTTCAATATACCTCTTTGGGTTTTTGGTTTATTTGGGTTTATTCCTGAAACAGGATATCTGTGCCTACGGCACGCTCGGTGGCGTGCTTCAGAGCCGTCATGCCGTAGCCGATCGAGCCGCTTTTGCCGGGGATCGCGGTAATGGCGGGCAGGGGCATATCCTTATAGCGCGCAAGCTCCTCGGGGAGTGCCGCGCACAGCTCCTCCGTCATAAAGATAACGGCATATTCCTCGCTTTTTACCAGTGCCGCGAGCGTTTGGGCGGCATCGGCAGGGGTTGATACCGCAAAGGTGGAAAATCCAAGCGCCATAAAGCCCTGTATGCTTTCCGAGTCGCCGATCATACCGATCTTATACATAGCTTTCCCTCACCCTCGCTTTCAGTTTGTCACCGTCAAGCCCCGCACGCTTGCCCGACAGCAAAATACGCAGATTTTTCACAGCCCCCTCAAGTGCATACAAATAGGAAAGCGGGATCTCCGCCCCAAACGGCAGGTGCTTTACTTCTTGCAGGCGTGCGGTGATATGATCGTCTGCCCGTTTTTCAATTTCGGCAAGGGTACATTTGTCGGCATCCCTCACAACAGCGGCATAGGGCGTTTTGGTGGAAAGTACCGCCAAAAACGCGGCTTCGCCCTCAGTAAAGGCTGTGGCAAAAAAGTCCTCGGTCAGTGTGCCTGCGGGCAGCATGGACTTGTGAAAGAGAGGCTCTGCCGTGTCGGCATTTGTACTGCGCAATATGCGCAGGCAAATGATAATGTTGGTAAGATCGGCGCGCGCGCTCACCAGCGATTCGGCAAACGGAAAGCCGCTTGCCGCCTCGGCAAGATCGGCATACAGCGCGCAGTCAAGTAAAAAATCGATCTCGCGTGGGTCGGCAGTCCTGGCATATGCCTCTTTTGCCGCCCGGATCGCCGTCGCCATATGCTTCGGCAGTGCGGCGGTGTCGCCGCTATCGAGTGCCTCGATCAGTGCCTTGGCTGCAACCGAGCCTGCATCGATGAAAAGGGCGGTGGGGTCAAGCCCGCGATAGCTGCATTTGAGATATGCCTTGATATTATGGCAATCATAAGGATATTCAACAAGATGCGTGATCGCAGGATCGGGCACCGAAGCCGCAACCGTGGCAACACCTTGCTTCAATAGGGCAAGGAGCGCCGCCTCGGTATCGATCTCGCCTTCCGTGGCGGTAAGGGAGATGCCCGCCGCCTCCTGCAGTGCCGCGATCACGTCGTTTACGGTGGCGTTTGTGAGCAGTGTGCGAAATTGCTCCTTGCCCACAAGCTCCGCCTCAAGCGCGCGGATGCGCGCGGAGGCGTATAAATAATCTGTGGGAGAATAGCGTGTTTGCATAAGGCTCTCCTTATATTTCGGCGGTACTGCCGTTTTCGTCGGCAAACAGGATCGCCGCTACCTTGGATTCAAGCAAACGGCGCATTTCGCCCAGCAGCATCGAAAGCGAGCAGTTCGCCTCAATATTGCCGTACCGCAAAATGAGTCCGCCGTCAATATCCGCAGTGCGATCGGAAAGGCGCACCTTTGCCGCACGTGCTTCACCGATGTGGCGCAGAGCCGCACGTTTTGCACCCTCCACCACGGCGGTGCCGTATGCCGCGCGGTCCTCCCTGTTCATCAGCACCTCATAGGTATCAAATTCGGTGATCTCGTCACCAAGCGCAAGCGATCGCTCGGCGTTTTTCGCCTCCTCAACAAGTGCTTGCGTCAGCAGGGCAGTCAAAAGCTCGCGATATTTGCCAAAGTCGGTATCAAGCACCTCGGCCCTTGCCGCCTCAAACGCCTCGTCAATGAGAGCGTTTTTTGTCTTGAGCAAAAGGTTGCGTCGCCGCATGGCGGCGGCGGATTTGGCACGCGAAACAAGTGCCTCCCCCTTTTGCTGTGCCCCCTCGGCGATCTCGGCACGGATCTCCTCGGCGCGCGCGGCAAAATCCTCTGCCATTTTGCGGCAGTCGCTTTGCGCGGCTTCAAGGATCTCGCGCGCCTGCTCCTTGGCGTCACCGAGAATACGGTCAATGATCTTATCCAGTCCGGTCATGGGAAAAGCCCTTATACCTTAGCAAAAAGAACAAGCAAGAGCGATACCAAAAGGGCAAAGATCGCGTAGGTTTCCACAAGTGCCGAGGAGGTGATCGCCTTACCGACCTCGTCGGGACGCTTGGCAATGAGATTCACACCCGAAATGGCAACTCTTGCCTGCTTAACGGCAGAAAAGTAGCCAACGATCGCGATCGGCAGCGAAGCCATGAGGAAATAGGCACCCTGTGCCACGGTCAGTTCAACGGGCGTGCTGAGGATACCGATCTTAAAGATGATCAAAAAGGCGGTGATCAGACCGTAGATGCCCTGTGTGCCGGGCAGTGCCTGCAGAATGAGTGCTTTACCGAATTTGGAAGGATCCTCTGTGAGAAGCCCCGAAGCGGCCTCGCCAACCATGCCAACGCCCTTTGCGCTGCCCATACCGGCAAACGCTGCCGCAAGTGCGGCACCCAGCAGTGCGATGTTACGTCCCGAAAAAATGCTTGCAATGATTTCCATGATTTTACTCCTTTGATATTTTGTTTGGAAATTTTGTTTGGTGGTGTTTATATGGCTTGCGGCGTTGCCGCAGCTTCTGTTTCTTCGCTGTCTGGCGCGTCCGACACGTCAGTGGCGTATTTATCCGATACCGTCATGGGCTTGAAGGGTGTGCCGCCGTCATCGTAAAATTTGCCGAAAAACTCAATGTATTGCAGGCGTGATGTGTGCACAAAGGTGCCGAGCACGTTGATCACGAGATTGAGCAGGTGCCCGATGACAAAGACCACGATCATGATAAGGAACCCGAGGAAGGAAGCCCCCTTCATGGTAGCAAGAATGTTTACCACCTGTGCAATGACACCTGCGGCAAGCCCCAGGGCAAGGATGCGCGAATAGGAAAGAAGATCCGAGGCGTAATTGATGAGGGAATAAAGCCCACCGAGGCCGCCGATGATCTTGCCTGCCACACCCTTTTTGTGCCGCCCTTGCGTAGCCACAATGGCAACAACGCCGAGCGCGATGAGCGAAATGCCGATCGCGCGGTGGAAAAATACCGTACCGATCCCCGCAAAGAGTGCCCAGTAGGAGCCGATATCAAACAGTGCCGCCAGTGGCTGCCCCTCTCGGCACAGAATATATGCCTTTACCGCCATGCCGGCAAGTAAGTGCAGCACACCGAAGGCGAGCGATACAAGCAGAAAGCCCATAGGGTTTTGAATGGGGTCAAACAGGATCGCTACGTTTGCTTCAAGGGAGGGGAAAAGTGCGAGATTGGGCAGTTCTGCCTCGGTTCGCCCCAAAACGTTTTGCATAAACGCAAGAGGGAAGTTGCCGAAATAGGAGCCGAACAGCACGCCGAATATGATACATGAGATGCCGCAGTAGCCAAACATCAGCAAAAACCGCTTCATACCCTCACGGGGATGCAGCCACCTCACGGCACCAAAGCACCCAACTACCAGCAAAAGACCGTAGCCGGCATCGGCAAACATCAGCCCGAAAATGAGGAAGTAAAAGATACTCATAATAAAGGTGGGGTCAAATTTGCCGTATCGCGGATAGGAATACATGCCAAGCACCCATTCGAAATTGCGCGCGTAGGGGTTGTTTTGCAAAAGCACGGGCACGTCATCCCCTTCGGCAGGGGGCGAAAAGTCATATGCCGCCGCGGCGCCTGCAAGCACGCGCGAAACGCGCTCTCGCTCGCGTGTGGGGCACCAGCCCGTCAGCACGGCGCAGTTTTTGGTAGAAAGGAGAGCCTCCTTGTTTTGCTCGGTAAGGAGCGCGGTGTGTGCAAGATCCGAGAGGATCTCTACCTCCGTGAGGTTTTCGGCAAGAACGTAAAGCCTTGCATCAAGGCGCTCCATGTCGCTTTTTATCTTGTCGGCACGCTTTTGCGCGGCATCAAACAGGGCAGTGGCGAGCCCCTCTGTTTTAGCAAGGCTGGCTCTCAGGAACCCGAGTGAGGAAAGCGCGTGCAGAGTCTGTTGCTCGGTTTTGCGGTGTGTGACCACGGCAACATATACGCCGCGGCTATCCGATGAGAGCACTTCCACAACAAATCCGATCTCGTTTGCAAGCGCATCAATGCGCTCCTCCTTAACACCCACGGGCAGGCTGCCCAACAGGAGAGATGCGGTCTTGGTGCCCTTGTCATCCAGTGAGAATTTAAAATCAAGATAGGGAACAAGAGATTGCATCAGGGCTTCCTCTTCTGCCAGCTTGCTCTTTAGCGCGGCGATCCCCTCTATGACCTTTTCGGTTTCGGTAACGGTTTTCCAAGCCTTTTCCTCATCGCCCGATTGCTTAAATTCCACGGGGTCAAAGGGAACGGGTGTGGAAAAAAGCGGCTTCTTGCGCCGAGAACGCTTGGTAAGTAGTGGCAGCACCGCATCGATCTGTGCCGCCAGTGCCGCTGCCTTGGCGGCAGCTCCCGGCTCAAGGTGGGCGGCGGATAGGTCATCTGCCTGTTCTCGCGAGAGGGATACGGTGCCAAGGCGCATCAAGCGGCGCAGCACGGCATCGACCTCGGTATGGGGCAGGATCACCGTCAGCTTTTCCATTCTGCTTACTGACATTTTTCAATGATCCCCCAAACGATAGTTTTTACCGCCTCGTCCATATGCGAGCGCGCACGCGCGGCAAGCTCCTGCGCCTCGCGCTCTGCCTCCTCATTCTTCTTTTCGGTAAGGCGGCGCACGTGCTTGCCGATCTCCTCAAGCTCCGCAGTGTATTCTGCTGCGGTTTGTTTTTCTACCTGCGCGCAGTGGGCGTTGCCCTCCTGCTCGATCTTGCTTTTCATTTCCGCGGCCTTTTCCCGTGCCACGCGACAAAGCACCTCGGCTTGGCTCTCCGCCTCGCGGATCGCACCAATGGCATCCTTGGTCATAGTCACCCCTCCTTTTTCTTGGCAGGCGTTGTATTTTCACATAAAAATCTATTAATGCTAATATATAGTATATCACACTTTTCGCACGCGCGCAAGAGGAAATGAGAAATTACGGCTTTGCTTTTCGCGGCACGTGTCTTGTGCGCGTGCGCATTGCGCTGTATTGTACCGTTTCCTCCTTGTTCCAAAGCATTTGCAGCTCGTTTGAGAAAATTGGCTCCTCTCCTGCACAAAAGCGGACACGCAAGGCGAGGATCAGGTGCTTTTGCGTCACCTCGCGCGACAGGGAAATATCATAGGTGTGCCTTGTAAAATCAAAAAGATGCCCCGAGGCGGCGGCTGCCTTTAGTGCTTCGGCGGCGCGTGCGGCAGCCACCTCGCGTGCATAGCTGGTGAGTGCTTCAATGAGGGCGGCGACGTGCAGTGCGGCAGGGGTGTTTCCGGTGAGCTTGGGGTAGGTGAGCAAAAGCACCTCGTTGCCCCCGTGGCGGAGCATGCACCGTGCTTTTTGGGGGGGAATATGTAGCTTTTCCATACCGTTTGCCTCCTTTTTTGCTTTTAGATAGTATACGCGTGCAGTGCACCGTAATTGACTGCACGCAAGATTTTTGGGAAAATAAGACAAACGGTGCGCGGTTTTGCGCACCGTTTGATAGCTTTATTGTTTTTTCATCTCGCGCAGTGCCGCAAGTGCCGCGTCAAGTCCGCCCACCTCGTCAATGAGCCCGAGGGACACCGCCTCGCGCCCGTCAACAATGCTACCGATGTCGGTGGAAAGCTCATCGGGGCGCATCATCAGAAAGGAAAGCTTCTCCTTCTCGATCTTCGAGTTGCGACAGATGAAATCCACGATCCTGTCCTGCATATCACGGAAATAGCGGTAGGTCTGCGGTGCGCCGATCACCACGCCGCTGATCCTGACAGGGTGAAGTGTCATGGTTGCGCTCGGCACGATAAATGAGCGCTTTGCCGCCACTGCCAAGGGCACGCCGATCGAGTGGCCGCCCCCCAAAACCAGCGAAACGGTGGGTTTTTTCATAGAGGCGATCATTTCGGCAAGCGCAAGACCCGCCTCCACGTCACCGCCCATGGTGTTCAAAATGATGAGCACGCCCTCAAGGTCGGGGTTTTGCTCCATGGCGACCAGCATGGGAATGAGGTGCTCGTACTTGGTTGCCTTTTGATTGTCCCCCAAAATATAGTGCCCCTCGATCTGCCCGATCACCGTCAGGCACTGTATGGCGTTATCTCCCGTGACACTGCCTGTTTTTAGCAGCTCCTCGGGTACGTCACCGGCATTTTGCTCGTTTTTGCTTTGTTCTTCTGCCATAATCTCCTCCTTTTACTTTTTATTTAGTATGCACCAATTTAGTATGCACCAAAAATTTTTCACTATGATTTTATCATTTTCTTTCTTTTTTGCATTTACATTTTATAAAACATATGGTATAATAAAATCACGTGTGCGCCGCACCCGCTATTCGCGGGCACCTCGGCGCAACTTAAGGTAGGTTTTATTGATCATAATTTCTTTTGATTTTATGCTGTTTCCCCGCGCAATTGCCGTGAAAATAGCAAAAGGAAGAAATTATGATATAATAACTTTGTCTGTGAAATACGAACAAACGGCGTTCGCGCCTAAAATATGTGAGGTAATTATGGAAAACAAATTTATCGTTGAAACCTCGGCACGCCACATCCACGTGACTGCCGAAACGCTGGCTACGCTTTTCGGAGAAGGGGCAGAGCTCCACAACAAAAAGGATCTTTCCCAGCCCGGTCAGTTTGCTTGCGAGGAAAAGGTCAAGCTCGTTGGCCCTAAGGGCGAGCTGATGGTCAGCATTCTCGGTCCCACCCGTCCTGCCGACCAGGTAGAGCTTTCCTTTACCGATGCACGTACACTCGGCCTTAAGGCAGTGCCCGTTCGCGAAAGCGGTGACGTGGCAGGTGCACCCGGGCTGAAGCTCGTTGGTCCCTGCGGTGAGGTTGAAATGGCAGAGGGCACGATCGTTGCCAAGCGCCACATTCACATGACACCCGCGGATGCTGAGAAGCTTGGCGTTTCGGACAAGGAGATCGTAAAGGTTCGTCTTGATACCGCAAGACCCCTCGTTTTTGACGACGTAGTGGTACGCGTTTCCCCCAAGTTCGCACTTGCCATGCACATCGATACCGATGAGTGCAATGCCGCCTGCGCGTTTGGCGAGGTCTTTGGCGAGATCGTAAAATAAGCTGCAGGTTTGTGCTTGATAAATTGTAATCTAAAATAAGGAGATAAAAACATGAGCAACGTAAGTGAAATGCCTTACGCACAGAGCCTTGAGGTTCAGCACATGTGCGTGGTAAAAAAAGGCTGCAATCACGGCCCCGCACCCATTCCCGAAGAAGGTAAGTGGGTACAGGCAAAACAGATCACCGATATTTCCGCATACACCCACGGTGTGGGCTGGTGTGCACCCCAGCAGGGCGCGTGCAAGCTGTCCCTGAATGTGAAGAACGGCATCATTGAGGAGGCGCTCGTTGAAACGATCGGCTGCTCCGGTATGACCCACTCCGCCGCTATGGCAGCAGAGATCCTGCCCGGCAAGACCCTTTTGGAGGCACTCAATACCGACCTTGTGTGCGATGCGATCAATACCGCAATGCGCGAGCTGTTCTTGCAGATCGTTTACGGCCGCAGCCAGTCTGCTTTCTCCGAGGGAGGCCTTGTTATTGGCGCAGGCATGGAGGATCTTGGCAAGGGTGAGCGCTCCATGGTTGGTACCATGTACGGCACCAAGGAAAAGGGTGTTCGCTACCTTGAAATGACCGAGGGCTACTGCACCAGAATGGCACTTGATGAGAACAATGAGGTGATCGGCTATGAGTTCGTTTCTCTTGGCAAGATGACCGACTTTATCAAGAAGGGCATGGAGCCCAACGAGGCTTATGAAAAATCCAAGGGTACATACGGTAGATTCAATGATGCTGCAAAGTACATTGACCCCCGTAAGGAATAAGAAGGAGGTAGTGTATCATGGCAAAATTTGAAGGTTATGAAAGACGCGAGGCGAAAATTCTTGCCGCGCTGAAGGAATACGGCATCTCCTCTATCGACGAGTGCATGGATATCTGCAAGGCTCAGGGTATCGACCCCTACAAGATCGTAGAGGAGACCCAGCCGATCTGCTTTGAGAACGCAAAGTGGGCTTACGTTGTAGGCGCCGCTATCGCAATTAAGAAGGGCTGCAAGAAGGCTTCTGACGCGGCTGCCGCAATCGGCATTGGCCTTCAGGCATTCTGCATTCCCGGCTCCGTTGCCGAGAACCGCAAGGTAGGCCTTGGCCACGGCAACCTTGGCGCAATGCTCCTCTCTGAGGAAACCGATTGCTTCTGCTTCCTCGCGGGTCACGAGTCCTTTGCCGCTGCTGAGGGTGCGATCAAGATCGCGCTCAATGCAAACAAGGTGCGTACCAAGCCCCTGCGCGTGATCCTGAACGGCCTTGGCAAGGATGCCGCATACATCATTTCCCGTATCAACGGCTTCACTTATGTTACGACCGAGTTTGACCCCGCAACCGAGGAGGTTAAGGTCGTTTCCGAGAAGGCATTCTCCACCGGTGCTCGCGCCGATGTTAAGTGCTATGGCTCTGATAGCGTGCCCGAGGGCGTGGCGATCATGCGCCTTGAGAACGTTGGTGTTTCCATTACCGGTAACTCCACCAACCCCACCCGCTTCCAGCACCCCGTGGCAGGCACTTACAAGAAGTGGTGCCAGGAGAACGGCAAGAAGTACTTCTCCGTGGCTTCGGGCGGCGGCACGGGCAGAACCCTCCACCCCGATAACATGGCAGCAGGCCCCGCCTCCTACGGCATGACCGATACGCTCGGCCGTATGCACGGCGACGCGCAGTTTGCAGGCTCCTCTTCCGTGCCCGCACACGTAGAGATGATGGGCCTCATCGGCGCAGGTAACAACCCCATGGT
>JAFVOQ010000061.1 GCA_017505785.1 Clostridia bacterium | reverse complement strand
TGTGCTCGTCAACTCCAACCCTGCCACCATTATGACGGATACAACGATTGCCGATAAGGTATATATGGAGCCGCTGACGCTCGAATATATTGCAAAGATCCTCCGTTATGAGCGCCCCGATGCCATTTTGCCCGGCATTGGCGGACAGACAGGACTGAATCTTGCCATGCAGCTTGAAAAGAAGGGCGTGCTGAAAGAATGCCGCGTTGAGCTGCTTGGCACGAGCAGTGAGAGCATTGAGCGTGCAGAGGACAGAGAACTGTTTAAGGAGCTTTGTCAATCCATCGGCGAGCCTACGATCCCCTCTGAGATCACCTATAGCCTTGATGAGGCAAAGGTTGCGGCAAAGAAGATCGGATATCCCGTAGTGCTGCGTCCTGCTTTCACCCTCGGCGGTACGGGCGGCGGCTTTGCCAACAACGAGCAGGAGCTTGTGGAAATCGGTGTAAATGCATTTAAGCTTTCTCCCGTGCATCAGGTTTTGATCGAAAAAAGCGTGAGAGGCTATAAGGAGATCGAATTTGAGGTCATGCGTGACAGCAAGGATCATGCCATTACCATTTGCGGTATGGAGAATATCGACCCTGTCGGTGTGCACACGGGTGACTCGGTGGTTGTTGCCCCCATTCTTACCCTCAACGACCATGATCTTAAGATGCTCAACGACAGTGCGTTAAAGATCATTAAGGCGTTGAAGATCGAGGGCGGCTGTAACGTGCAGTTTGCACTCAATCCCACCACCAGCGAATATTATCTCATTGAGGTCAACCCCCGTGTGTCGCGCTCCTCGGCACTTGCCTCTAAGGCAAGCGGCTACCCGATTGCACGTGTAACGGCAAAGATCGCAGTCGGTATGTCACTTGAGGAGATCCCGCTTGCCAATACCAACGCTGCGCGCGAGCCTGTGCTTGATTATATAGTAGCAAAATTCCCGCGCTTCCCGTTTGATAAATTTACCAAGGCATCCAATATTCTCGGTACGCAAATGAAGGCAACGGGTGAGGTTATGGGTATCGGCTCCAATCTTGAGGAGTGTGTGCTGAAATCCGTGCGCTCGCTTGAAACCGGCGTTTGTCACCTGCACAGTGCAAAATTTGACAGCATGGAGAAGGCGGAGCTGCTGGCTTACCTTGCTGAGTTCCATGCAGACGGCATTTTCGCTGTGGCACAGGCACTTCGCATCGGTGTTAGCATTGAGGAGCTTTACGAGGTAACCAAGATCACCCCCTACTTCCTTGAATCCTTCCGCAAGATCGTTGATATGGAGAATAGGCTTCGTGCGGCGTCGGGCGATGTAGCTTTGCTGCGTGATGCAAAGAAAATGGGCTTTTCCGATAAGTTCATTGCAAAGCTTTGGGGCGTGAAGGAGAGCAATGTTTGCGCGCTTCGTAAGGAAAACGGTATCATTCCCGTATTCAAAATGGCAGATACCTTCCATACAAATGCCTATATTCCGTATTTCTATTCCTCCTACACGGGTGAAAATGCATCCGTTCTGACCGATAAAAAGAAGGTTGTTGTGCTTGGTGCCGGCCCCATTCGTATCGGGCAGGGCGTGGAATTTGACTACTCCACCGTGCACGCCGTTACAACCATTAAGGAATCGGGCTATGAGGCGATCATCATCAACAACAACCCCGAAACCGTTTCTACCGATTACACCACCAGCGACAAGCTGTATTTCGAGCCTCTCACGCCCGAGGATGTTATGAACATCATCGATTTTGAAAATCCCGAGGGTGTTGTGGCATCGCTTGGCGGACAAACGGCCATTAATCTTGCGCAGCCGCTTACCGACAGAAACGTGCGTATCATCGGCACGGACTGCGCGGCGATCGAGAAGGCGGAGGATCGCGGCTCCTTTGAAAAGCTTTTGAAGGAGCTTGATATACCCCAGCCGCAGGGCTGTGCCGTTACCAAAATCGAGGACGGCGTAAAGGCTGCAGAAAGAATCGGTTATCCCGTTCTTGTGCGCCCGAGCTTCGTGCTCGGTGGGCGCGCTATGCAGATCGTATCCAACGAAAAACAGCTGCGCCACTATCTGAAGACCGCCGTTGAGGTCGACGAGGACAAGCCGGTGCTGGTTGATAAATATATCATCGGCAAGGAGGTTGAGGTAGACGCCATTTGTGACGGGCGCGATGTATTTGTGCCCGGTATCATGGAGCTTGTAGAGCGCACGGGTATCCACTCGGGTGACTCGATCAGTGTCTATCCTACCTTTAGCGTTTCCGATAAGGTAAAGGGCACTATTTTGCAGTACGCAAAGAAGCTCGGCCTTGGAATCGGTATTGTCGGTCTTTACAACATTCAGTTTATCGTTGACCAAAACGAAAAGGTGTATATCATTGAGGTCAATCCCCGTTCCTCCCGTACCGTACCGTTCCTTTCCAAGGCAACGGGATATAGCCTTGCGGACATTGCCACCAACTGTATCCTTGGACAGAGCCTGAAGGAGCAGGGTATCTTTGATCTGTATCCCACGGAGAAGGAGCGCTGGTACGTAAAGGTTCCGGTATTCTCCTTCAATAAAATTCGCGGTCTTGATGCATATCTCTCGCCCGAAATGAAATCCACGGGTGAGGCGATCGGCTACGATAACAAGCTTAACCGCGCGCTCTACAAGGCACTGCAGGCATCCGGTATGAAGCTTCAAAATTACGGCTCGGTGCTTGCCACCATTGCCGATTGTGACAAGGAGGAGGCACTCCCCCTCATTCGCCGCTTCTATAACCTCGGCTTTAACATTGAGGCAACCGCAGGTACTGCCAAATTCCTCAAGGAAAATGGGATCCGCACACACGTGGTACGCAAGATCAGCGATCAAAGCGATGAGATCAAAGAGGAGATCAGACAGGGCTATATCGCATACGTGATCAATACAAGCTCGCTTGAATCTCAGCATGAGCAGACCGACGGCGTGGAGATCCGCAAGTGTGCGACCGAAAACAACGTATCGATCTTTACCTCGCTCGATACCGTAAGGGTTCTGCTTGACGTATTGGAGGAAACCACGCTTTGCATTTCTACCATTGATGCGTGAGAGGGCACTATGAAGCAAGGAGTTTTTGAAATTTTAAGCAACACCCCCTTAACAGAGGGGGTCATGCGCATGGAGCTTGGCGGTGATACCTCTGCGATCACCGCGCCGGGTCAATTTGTGAATATCAAATTAGACGGGCTCTTTTTGCGCCGCCCAATTTCTGTTTGTGATTGGGATGCTCAAAAAATCGTTATTTTATATAAGGTCGTAGGCAAGGGCACTGAGCAAATGCGCCATATGAAAAAGGGCGAAAAGCTTGATGTTTTAACGGGTCTTGGCAACGGTTATGACCTCACTAAGGCGGGCGATAGCCCAATGCTGCTTGGCGGCGGTGTTGGCGTGCCGCCCCTTTACCGCCTGGCAAAGGATCTTTTGGCGGCAGGCAAAAGGGTTTCGGTCATACTTGGCTTTAATACCAAAAATGAAATCTTTTATGAGGATGAATTTCGTGCACTCGGTGCAGATGTCACGGTAACCACGGTTGACGGCAGCTATGGTGTAAAGGGGTTTGTCACCGATGCTATGGCAGAAAAAGACTATTCCTATTTCTACACCTGCGGCCCCGAGCCCATGCTAAAGGCAATTTACCGTGCCGCGAAGACAAGCGGACAGTTTAGCTTTGAAGAACGTATGGGCTGTGGCTTTGGCGCTTGCATGGGCTGCTCCTGCAAAACCGTGACTGGCAATAAGCGCATTTGTAAGGAAGGGCCTGTCCTAACAAAGGAGGATATTATATGGGAGAAGTGAATACCAAGGTAACGCTTTGCGGTATCGAGCTTGATAACCCTGTGATACCCGCCTCTGGCACGTTTGGCTACGGCTATGAATTTGCCGAGCTTTATGATATCAACTGTCTTGGCACGTTTTCTTTTAAGGGAACAACAAAGGATCCGCGCTTTGGCAATCCTACGCCGCGTATTGCGGAGTGTACTGCCGGTATGATCAATGCCGTGGGGCTTCAAAATCCCGGTGTTGATAAGGTGATCTCCGAGGAGCTTCCAAGGCTTGCACAGTGCTTCCGAAAGCCTGTTATGGCAAACGTCAGCGGCTTTTCGGTAGAGGATTATGCTTATACCTGCGAGCGACTTGATAAGGAAAAGCAGGTCGGGTGGCTTGAGGTAAACGTGAGCTGCCCGAACGTTCACGGCGGCGGCATGAGCTTTGGCACAAGCCCCGAGGCTGCGGCAGAGGTTACGGCAGCGGTGAAAAAGGTTACGACAAAGCCCGTTATCATCAAGCTTTCGCCCAATGTGACCGATATCGTTTCTATCGCCAAGGCTTGTGAGGCGGCAGGTGCTGACGGTATCAGCCTTATCAATACCATGCTCGGTATGCGCATTGATCTGCGCACCAGAAGGCCCGTGATAGCCAATACCATGGGTGGCTTTTCGGGTGCGGCGATTTTTCCTGTGGCACTGCGTATGGTGTATCAGGTGGCGCGCGCCGTGAAGATCCCCGTAGTGGGCATGGGTGGCGTTAGCACTGCGGAGGATGTGATCGAAATGATGCTTGCGGGGGCTACCGCTGTTGAGGTGGGTGCCGCAAACCTGATCGATCCCTTTGCCTCGCAAAAGATTGTAACAGATCTGCCCGCGGTAATGGAAAAATACAAAATAAATTCACTTAACGAGATCATTGGAGGTGTAAAATAATGGGAAAAGACGTAATCATTGCGTGTGATTTTGACAGCGCAGAAAAAACATTTGCATTTCTTGATCAATTTACGGGCAAAAAGCCCTTTGTAAAAATCGGCATGGAGCTCTTTTATGCCGAAGGGCCTTCTATTGTGCGTGAGATCAAAAAAAGAGGACATAAGATCTTTCTTGACCTCAAGCTTCACGATATTCCTAACACTGTGAAAAAGTCTATGGCGGTGCTTTCTCGCCTTGATGTGGATATGACAAACCTGCATGCAAGCGGTACGATCCGCATGATGCAGGGGGCACTTGAGGGTCTTACGCGCCCTGACGGTACACGCCCCATTCTCATTGCCGTAACGCAGCTTACCTCTACCGATCAGGAGAGCATGGAAAACGATCTCCTCATCAAAGAGCCGATCGACAAGGTCGTGATGCACTATGCACACAATGCAAAGCTGGCAGGACTTGACGGTGTTGTTTGCTCGCCCCTTGAGGCAGGTAAGGTACATGAGCTCTGCGGCAAGCAGTTTTTGACGATTACCCCCGGCGTGCGCTTTGCCGACGGTGATATTGGTGACCAAAAGCGTGTGATGACCCCTGCTGAGGCAAAAAGGATCGGCTCGGATTACATTGTGGTTGGCAGACCGATCACGGCTGCCGCTGATCCCGTTGCAGCCTACGAGCGCTGCGTGCGTGAATTTGTAGATTAAGGAGCGTTTGATATGGAAGCGTACAAGAGAGAATTTATTGATTTTTTACAGAGTGCAGGCGTGCTGAAGTTTGGTGATTTCACGGCAAAAAGCGGCAGAAAAATTCCGTATTTCATCAATGCCGGCATGATCAAAACGGGTAGCGACATTGCAAGGCTCGGTGAATTTTACGCCCGCGCTTACTTTGAAAAGCTGGGTGCAAAAAAGGCAGTGCTTTACGGCCCTGCCTACAAGGGCATTTCACTTGCCGTATCTGCCGCAGTTGCACTTTCCAAAAACGACCTCAACGTTCCGTTCTTTTTCAACCGCAAGGAGGTAAAGGATCACGGCGAGGGCGGCGTATTCGTGGGCTATGTTCCGACGGCAGGTGAGGAGATCGTTATCATTGAGGACGTCATTACCGCAGGCACAGCGATCCGTGAGAGCATGGAGATCCTTTCTCACCTTGAAGGCACAAAGGTTGCCGCTACCTTTATTATGGTAGACCGCAAGGAAAAGGGACAGGGAGAAAAGGGCGCAATGCAGGAGATCGAGGAGCAGTTCGGCTTCCCTGTATACTCCATTGTTGATGTTTATGACATCATTGAATATCTCGAAGAGGATCCTTCAAACGAGGAGAACGTCATGCGTATCAAAAACTATCTTGCCGTCAATGGCGCAAAGGCATAATGCCAAGGAGAGTGTAAGGGATGAAAAGTGTAGTAGATATTCTTGATCTTTCGGTTTCGGAGGTTGATGAGCTGCTTGATACGGCTATGGATATCATTGAAAACCCCGCTAAATATGCCGAGGTATGCCGTGGCAAAAAATTAGCAACGCTCTTTTTTGAGCCCTCAACACGCACCCGTCTTTCCTTTGAAGCGGCGATGTACGAGCTTGGCGGTAACGTAATCGGCTTTTCCTCTGCGAGCAGTACGTCTGCCAGCAAGGGCGAGAGTGTTGCAGATACCGCAAAGGTCATCAGCTGTTATGCTGACATCATTGCAATGCGCCACCCTAAGGAGGGCGCACCCTTTGTTGCCTCGAAAAATGCAAGCATTCCCGTCATCAATGCAGGTGACGGTGGGCATCATCACCCCACACAAACGCTTGCCGATCTTTTGACGATCAAGCGTGAAAAGGGACATTTTTCAGGTCTTACCGTGGGCTTTTGCGGTGACCTCAAATTCGGGCGCACCGTGCATTCTCTCATTACCGCACTCTGCCGCTATGAAAACATTAATTTTGTGATGATCTCGCCCGATGAGCTTAAGCTTCCCGGGTATGTGAAAAATGAGATCCCCCAAGGGCGCGGCTTTACCTATACCGAAACCACAGATCTTGAGGCAGTCATGCCCACGCTTGACATTCTTTATATGACGCGTGTACAGCAGGAGCGTTTTACTGATATTGACGAGTATCTGCGCCTGCGCGATGCTTATATTCTGAACCCCGAGAAGCTCGCTACCGCCAAAAAGGATATGATCATTCTGCACCCGCTGCCTCGTGTGAATGAGATCAGCGTGGCAGTTGATGCCGATCCCCGCGCTTGCTATTTCAAGCAGGTGCAAAACGGTAAATATATGCGCATGGCTTTGATTTTGAAGCTTCTGAATGATGTCAAGTGCGGCAAGACCGAGGATAAGGAGCAGGGTGACGTCTATCTTTACGACTTTAAGTGTGACAATCCACGTTGCATTACCACCACGGAGCAGGAGCTAAGACAGGTATTCCGTGTTGTCAGCCCCGAAAACCGCATCTGCCGCTGCGTTTACTGCGACACAAAAAAGAACTACTGATATGGATAAGATTGTTTCAAAGCTTTTGATTTTTGGTGATCTGCCAAGCGACAGTATCCTTGCGGAGCTTGCGGCTATTTGCCGTGAGGCGAAGGGGGAGAGCTATAACAAGGAAGCGCTTGTTGCGCGTGTTTATCGGCAGGTAAAACGCCTGTTGGTGCTGGCTACGGATTTTGGGTTTGACAAAAATCTTTGGCAAAATTATCTCACCTTTTTACTCATGACCGATGAAAACCCCTTCACGCTCACCTGTGAAAAAATGGGCGTGCGAGAGGGGAGTGTGAATCATTTTGCAAAAAGTGACTGCGCCGCCTTCATAGAACTTTTTCATTATGATTTCTCCTCGCTCGAGAAGCGGCTTTGTATCGATTGCTTTTCCTGCATCACAAGCTATCAGGCGATCAAAAAGCCGGAGCTTATGTATAACAAGAGCGTGAGTGAAAAGGTGCAAGCACTCTCCGATGTGCTTGCAGCAGCTACCACGACCGACGAGTTTTTTTGCGGCATAACCGATTTTTACCGCGCTTACGGCGTTGGGCAATTTGGGCTTAACAAGGCGTTTCGTGTTCAATCGGGCACGGAAAATCGTGTTGCCTTTCAGCCCATTAACAATATGGAAAGAGTTATGCTTTCCGATCTTGTGGGGTACGAGCAGCAAAAAGCACAGCTGGTGGAAAACACCGAGGCATTTGTTTCGGGCAAGCGTGCCAATAACGTGCTTTTGTACGGTGATAGCGGCACGGGTAAATCGACCAGCATTAAGGCTATAGTCAATGAGTTTTATCCGCGTGGGCTTCGTATGATCGAGATCTATAAGCATCAGTTTAAGGATCTCTCGCAGGTGATCGCGCAGATCAAAAACCGTAACTATAAGTTTATTATTTATATGGACGATCTTTCCTTTGAGGAATTTGAAATTGAGTATAAGTTCCTGAAAGCAGTGATCGAGGGCGGTGTTGAAACCAAGCCCGAAAATGTGCTGATCTATGCTACCTCAAACCGCCGCCACCTCATTCGTGAAACATGGGGGGACCGCAGTGACGTCAAGCTCACTGATCAAGATGTACATCATTCCGACACTATGGAGGAAAAGCTTTCGCTTGCTACGCGCTTTGGCGTTGCAATCAATTATTCCAAGCCGACTCCCGCTGAGTATTATGAGATTGTAGACGAGCTTGCCGCGCGCCACGGCATTGCGATGCCGCGTGAGGAGCTTCGTTTAGAGGCAAACCGCTGGGAGCTTCGCCACGGCGGCGTTTCGGGCAGAACCGCCCAGCAGTTTATCAATCATTTGCTTGGTAAAAATTAAGGCAAATAAAATTTTAAACCTAAAAAACAAGCCTTGGTGCCACGCACCAAGGCTTGTTTTTTTACGAAAGCACCTTTAAAAAGGCGTCTTTTGCTTTTGCCGCTTCTGCTTCGGGCAATACCAGATAGCAAATGTATCGCCCTTTTTGCACAACCGTTGCATTTTGGTATCTTCCCAGCTTTTCTGTGAGTGCTTCGCTTGGATATAATGTCACGAGCGAGGAGATTGCGCTTGCTTCGTTTGTGAGATACTCCATAAGGGAGCGCTCCGCTGCCGTTTGGTTCGCATCCTTCTCAAGCTTTAAAATGCCGATCTCTTTGCCTTCACCAATATAAATTTTACAGTCATCAATCAAATCGTCGGACATAAGATTGTTTTCGGCAAAATCATCGTCAGCAAGGGTAAACTCATCCTTGCTGTCAAGTACACTTAACACCTTGTTTGTTACGGTGGTGATATCAGGTGTATTAGCTTTGCGTTCACATGCAGAAAATAGCAGGGAAAGCGCGATCATGGTGAATAGTAATCTTTTCATTCCTTTGACCTAACCTCAGCTTCATATTTTTTGATATTTTCAAATATTGCTTCATACGCCGAGGCGGTGAGGTGTATGCCGTCATCGCTGTAGCAATAGTCAGCTTTCAGATATCCTTCGGCATCCTTTAAAGCTGTTGCGGTGTCGATATAAACAAGCGAGCGACGCGCGGCAATTTCAGCAATTACGCGGTTGGCGTTGTCCACCATGGCATTGGTGATAACCGTGCTGTTCTTTCCCACTGGGAAGATTGATTGTAAGATCAAATTGGTGTTTGGTGAGGCGGCTAAAATAGCATCTAACAGCTTTTCATAGTAATAACCAAAGGTATCAAGCTTGTTTCGGTAATAATATACACCGTAGTCGATCCCAAGTGTAATCACAAGCCGTGCGGGTTTTGTAACTGCTGCCACCTCGGCAATGGTAAGCTCCTGCCCGTTTTCGGGGCATATGATCTTTTCATAGGTGATGCGTGAGCTTAAATTTAAATAACGGCTTTTGGTTGCCCAAACCTGCTTTGATTCCTTGCCGTCCTTTAGCGGCGCGCGTAAAAGCATGTGTGCGGTTGTGGAATCGCCCAAAAATGTCAGTGTATCAAGAAAGCAAGCCTGCTTGTTACATACCTGCTCTTGCATAGCTTCGGTATGTGCGGCAGAAGCCTTTTCGCAACCGTTGCATAGAAGTAAGCAGCAAAGCAGGCATAAAAAAACACGGTTGAAGTGCATGAGAATACCTCCGTTTGAACTTCAACCGTATTATGTGATTTTATTTTTTCTTATATACGCTCGTATATTTTGTTTCCTCGCGCGCAATACGCTTGATTCTACCGCGCATATACAGCACGATTCCCATGATGATCGCGTAAATCAAGGTAAGAACCATATAAAGGATAAATGCGCCACCTGCTGTTTGCCCGTCTGCCTTGTTTGGCAAAAACAAAAAGCACCAAATGCCCGTCATGGTCAGTGTATAGTGGAGTAAGACCTTTATCCATTCTGCAAGGCTTGCATATTTGAAAAGTGTATTTGCAGTGGCAAAGAAAATTGAAAAGGGCAGGATCAGCATCAAAGCCACGGGATGCATAGCACGCGTGATATCATTGCTAATGAGCCAAAAAAGAAAGATCAGTAAAAACGTGGTAGCGGTATAATACATACAGGCAGAAAGCCAGATTTTTTTTAAGTAATCCTTTTTTTGCATAAAGAAACCTCACTTTTTTGATTACCATATTATTTTATCACAGACAGCTCAAAAAGACAATACTTTTGAGGAAAATTTCGACAGTCGGGCTCCGTTTCATTGACATAAATTATTTTAAGTAGTATAATAATGTTAATAAAACAACGGAGGTCCTTATGAAAAAGCTTCTGGCTGTTGACGGAAACAGTATTGTAAACCGTGCGTTTTACGGCGTACGCCCGCTTTCCAACAAGGAGGGCTTTCCAACCAATGCGCTTTTTGGCATGGTTGGAATCTTGGAAAAAAATTTAGAGGCTGTAAAGCCGGATTTTTGTGCGATTGCCTTTGATTTGAAAGCGCCGACGTTTCGTCATCTTATGTATGATGAGTATAAGGCGGGGCGCAGACCCACCCCCGAAGATCTGGTGGCACAAATGCCTGCGGCAAAGGAAATAGCAGGGGCGCTTGGCTTTTCTTGTCTTGAAAAAGAGGGCTTTGAAGCAGACGATATTCTCGGAACGCTTGCTGCCATTGCCGAAAAGGAAGAGGATGTGGAAGCATATATCCTCACGGGTGATCGCGATGCATTACAGCTCATCTCCGACCGTGTGCACGTACTGCTTGTCACCAATACCGACACGGTTGATTTTGGCAAGGAGCGCTTTTTTGAAAAGTACGGTGTTGCCGCCACGCAATTTGTAGATGTGAAGGCGTTAATGGGTGATAGCTCCGACCATATCCCCGGCGTGCCGGGGATCGGTGAAAAAACGGCCCTCAAGCTGATTGCCGACCACGGCTCGCTTGACGGCGTATATCAGGATCTGCCAACGGCAACGCTCACCCCCTCTGTGCGACGCAAGCTTGAGGAGGGGAAGGAGAGTGCCTACCTTTCACAAAAGTTAGCAACTATTTTCACAGAGGTTCCGATCAGTACCGTACTTTCCGATTATCTGTATGATGGGCCCGATCGAGCCGCTTTGCTCAAGCTATTTACAAAATTTGAATTTAATGCGTTTATCAAACGCTTTGGCTTAAGCGAGCCTCAGCAAAAGGTAGAGGTAGAGCAAGCAATTCCTACTGAGTGCTTGACTGCTGCCGATGTAATTGGTTTTGAAAACGAGATCGCCTTTGATATGATTGACGGTGAAGCATATGTGTCAGACGGAGAGCGTGTTGGCAGGCTTTGCGACCGTGAAGCAATTTTGGCGTTTCTTGAAAAAGGCAAGGGGCACGTTATTTGCCACGATGCCAAGGCTGTGTATAAAGAGCTGCAAAAGCGCGATATTACATGGCGCGGCTGTCGGTTTGATACCATGCTTGCCGCCTATGTGTTAAATCCTGCGGAAAATGGATTTGATCTGCCGCGCTTGTCCCTCACTTATCTTGGTGAGCAAACAGGGGCAGTGCCTTCACATGTTAAAACAGTCTATGCTTTAAAGCAGGAGCTCGAGAAGCGTATTCAGGAGCTTTCGCTTGAGGGCTTGCTTTACAATATCGAAATGCCGCTTTGCCGTGTTTTGGCTGACATGGAGCTTGTTGGCTTCCAGGTAGATAAGGCAGGACTTTTGGCATATGGAAAACAGCTTAAAGAGTTGGCAGAGCAGCTTGCCGCACGTATTTATTTTGCGGCGGGTGGGGAATTTAACATCAATTCTCCCAAGCAGCTTGGCGAGGTCTTGTTTGAGAGGCTTGGCTTGCCTCACGGTAAAAAGACAAAAACGGGATTTTCCACCAATGCAGAGGTCCTTGAGAAGCTGCGCTATGTTCACCCGATCGTTGATGACATTCTGGATTACAGACAACTCACCAAGCTAAACAGCACCTATGCCGAGGGGTTACTACGGCAGGTCGAGAGTGACGGGCGCATCCACACCACCTTCAAGCAGACAGGAACCGCTACGGGGCGCCTTTCTTCGGCAGAACCCAATCTGCAAAACATTCCGATACGCACCGAGCTTGGCAGAGAATTAAGGCGTTATTTTATCACAAAAAACAGCAATTATTTATTAATTGACGCAGACTACTCTCAAATTGAGCTTCGCTTGCTTGCGGCAATGGCAAACGATAACGCTATGATCGAGGCGTTTGCAAGCGGCGAGGATATTCACGCCGCCACTGCCGCAAATGTATTTGGTGTGCCTCTTTCTGCCGTTACACCCGACCTTCGCAAGCGTGCCAAAGCAGTCAATTTCGGTATTCTTTACGGTATGGGCGCACACAGCCTTTCAGAGGATCTGCACATTTCAATGTCACAGGCAAGAGAGTATATTGCCAATTATTTTGCTGCGTATCCCGGCATTGATGCTTATCTTAAAAACGTTGTTGCCGAGGCGAAGGATCGGGGGTACGTTACTACCCTGTTCGGTCGCCGCCGCTATATTCCCGAGTTAAAGATGCAAAACAAAAATATGCAGCACTTTGGTGAGCGTGTAGCAATGAACAGCCCGATACAGGGTACGGCAGCCGATATTATTAAAATCGCTATGATCCACGTAGCAGAAAGGCTTGCTGATCGTGGGCTTGACGCACGTCTTGTTTTGCAGGTGCACGATGAGCTGATCATTGAAACGCACAAGGATGTGGCAGATGAAGCAAAGGCGATTTTGATTGAGGAAATGGAAAATGCGGCTGTGCTTTCGGTAGCATTAAAGGTTGGCGTTGCACAAGGAGAAAACTGGTATGACAGTCATTAAGAGAAAAAGCGGTGTTTTGATGCATATTTCCTCTCTTCACGGGGAGTATTCGATCGGTTCATTCGGAAAGCCCGCTTTTGAATTTGTGGATTTTTTGAAAAGCAGCGGCTTTTCATACTGGCAGGTGCTTCCGTTTTGTATTCCGGATGCATTGGGCTCCCCCTATAAATCGGAGGCATCCTTTGCCGGTAATCCGTATTTTATCGATCTGCCATTACTTGCACGCGAGGGGCTTTTGTGCGATGAGGAATTAAAAGCTGCAAAACAACAAACTCCTTTTTCGGTAGAAAGTGAACGTCTTTCCCGTGAGCGTGAGGTGTTGCTGCGCCTTGCCGCATCGCGTGTCAGCAACCGTGAACAAATTCTTGATTTTGTGAAATCCCGTCCACAGCTGGATAACGCTTGCCGTTTTCTTGCGTTAAAGCGCGCAAACGGCGGTGCTGCATGGCAGGATTTTACGGTTTTTGAGCCTGACTCTAACGATTACTTCTATTTTGCTTTTACGCAGTTTTACTTTTGGCGACAATGGCAGGCGGTAAAGGCTTATGCCAACGAAAAAGGCATCTTGGTAATTGGCGACATACCGATCTACGTTGCTGATGACAGTGCTGATGTGTTTGGCAACCGTGATCAATTCTTACTCAATGAGCAGGGGCATCCAACCGTTGTATCGGGTGTGCCACCCGATTATTTTGCAAAAGAAGGTCAGCTTTGGGGCAATCCGCTTTATAATTGGAAGAAAATGAAGGCAGACGGCTTTCATTGGTGGCGCGAGCGACTTTCCTTTATGCTCGAGCTTTTTGACGGTGTGCGAATTGACCATTTTCGTGCCTTTGAAGCATTTTGGAGCGTGCCTGCCACCGCCAAAACCGCCAAGGAGGGGAAATGGGTGAAGGGGCCCGGTATGTCGCTGATCAAGGCACTGAAAGCAGTGGCAGGGGATAAGCTTATTATCGCTGAGGATCTCGGTGACATTACCGATGCTGTTCGTCGGCTTGTGACAAAAAGCGGGTTCCCCGGTATGCGCGTGTTCCAGTTTGCATTTCTTGGTGATCCCGCAACGCCGCATCTGCCGCATACATATGAGCAAAACTGTGTTGCTTATACCGGAACACACGATAACAACACCTTACTTGGGTATGTATGGGAGCTTGACAGTGCCACAAGAGCACAAATGCTTGAATATTGCGGCTACACCGATGCAAATTGGGATAACGGTTACGATGCTATTTTACGCACCATGCTGCAAAGCCACGCGGGGCTTGTGATTTTCCCTGTACAGGATCTGCTTGGATTTGGAGCTGATACACGCATGAACACACCCGGCAGGGCGGCCGGGAACTGGGGTTACCGCATCACTTCCGATCAACTAAAGGGGCTTGATGTGGCAAAATATCGCCGTTTGAATGAGCTTTACGGCAGAATATGAGGAATTGTTATGGCAGAAAAAAGATTTGAAAGAACTTATAAGCAGGGCGCAATGGATGTGATAGAGATCTGGGTAGATACGCAAACCGGTGTAAACTACGTATTTCGTCAATCCGGATATGCCGGCGGGATCACGCCGCTGCTTGACCGCGAGGGCAAGCCTGTTATTACGCCTATCATAAAATAAAATCAAAGGGGCTACTCAAGCGCTTAAGTGCTTGAGTAGCCCATCTTGTTTATTGTAATTCGGAAAGATCACGCATATCAAGCGTCACGGTTTTGCCGTGGTGATAATGACGGTCAAAGTGCTCGATGAGCCAACGGCTCGGCTCGAACTGGCGTGCCACCGCCTTTTTCGAACCTTCCTCATTGATATAGGGTTCAGGAGATACAAAGCGGATCTCGGGGGTAGGCCAGAGCAACACTTCGGGCATGACCTTCTCATAAAAGGCAATATTGCCGCCGGAAAGTCCGTGGTGTACCACTTGCAGCACGTCACTCTTGAGATAATCACCCCAAACGGCAACTGCTACAGCAGTTGCGGGTTTCCACGCGTCACAAGGAAGCATCACTGTCTTTCCCGTGTCAAATTTCAAGCGTATGATGAAGGAGGAGTGGTTGGCGCTCGGCATTTCCTGCGGCCAAAAGTCCTCCCAAGTGAGCAGGATCTCTACCTCACACCCGGGCAAAAGCAGGCTTTGACCCGTATGCATCGTGTAGCGCGTTGTATTGGGAAAACGCGCGTCGAGCAATTCCTTGGTGGTTATTTGCCAATGAAGTTCCTTGGATCCTTCGGAGGCGGTGATAATGCCCGTTTCAAAATCGGGGAAGTTGTAGCCAAAGAGCTCAAGCTCCACGCGATCGCCGTATTCCTTTAAAAACTCTTGGCAGAGATTGATATGATCGGTGTGGGCGTGTGAAATAAGCCATGCGGCAATTTTTGGCTTTTCGTGATGAGCAGGCTTATGTTCCCACAAGAAGTGAAAGAGATTTTTGCGGTCCTGGTGATCATCGTTGGCTTCCTTACCGCCGTCAATCAGCAAGAAACTGCCGTCAGAAAGGGTTACAACGATGGATTCGCCGCTGTTAACAATAAGCCCCATTTGTGTTACGGTAAGCGGTTCATTTCCAACATTTGCTGGTGCTGTTTTCGGTGGCAACCAACCGCGCGTACCGTAAATAACGCGCATTTCAGAAATTGCCGGATAAAAGCAAATATGCAACTCATTTGTGTCCGTCAAAAGTGTTGCAAAGCGGTTGCCAACAACCGTTTTTTCATCGTAAACTGTAAAATCGCACGAAAGGGAGTGGTAGTATTCCTCAAATTCCGCCTCGCTCACATTTGTATAGCGAAGCACTACGTTTTCATTTTTTGCGTTTGCGTAGGTGTTAGCAAGGGTTAGCCCCTTTCCTTTGGCGGTGATAAAATCAAGCATACACGATCCTCACTTTTGCTTCAGTCATTGTTTTCATTATAGCACAAAGCGAAACCCAAGGATAGTGAATATTGATAAAATATTTGTAATAATTGCAAAAAAAAGGGGGCTGTCGCAAATGCCAAGGCATTTGGTCGACAAGCCCCTATGGTTTTTGTTTGGCGGCTAAACACCGCCATTTTCACCCGCTAAACGGGTGAAAAGCACAAATTCCCGGCGTCAAAAAGCCTACCTTCGCCTTTTTGACGCGAAGAGGCTGTCGCAAATTTGCAATTTGCGACAGCCCCCCTTAATATTAAATTTCTTCAAGAGTTTTGGCATCAACCGTTACGGTCCTGCCACAGTGATAGTGACGTTCCACACGTTCAAGCAACCACAGACTGGTATCGAAGTCGCGAACAACGGCTGTTTTTTTGCCCGTTTGGGGATCGACAATCGATCCGGGTGCTGCCACAAAGCGTGTTTCGGAGCTCGGCCAAAAGACGATTTCAGGCAAAACCATCTCATAAAAGGGAATATTGCCTCCGCGAAGCCCGTGGTGAATGACCTGCAAAACGTCACTTTTCAGGTGATCGCCCCACATCTTGATGGCTAAATCGGTTTGTCCGTTCCAAGCATCGCACGGAAGAAGGAAGGTGCGGCCGCCCTCAAAGGTAAGTCGAACAATAAAGGAGGTTTCGTTGACCGTCTTCATAAGTCCGGGCCAATAATCCTCCCATGTGCCAAGGAAGTCTATCTTGCAGCCAGGTAAAAGAAGCGTTTGACCCGTGTGCATGGTGTAGCGCGTGGCGGTGGGGAAATGCTCGTCAAGCAGTTGCTTTGTGCGCGCTTGCCAAAGCACCGCATGCTCGGTTTCGACAGGGCGCGAGCTTTTGATAATATCGGTTTCAAAATCAGGGAAGTTATAGCCAAAGAGCGCAAGCTCTATCTTGTCGCCGTAATCGGCAAGAAATTCAAGGCATAAATGAAGATGGTCGTGATGCGCGTGTGAAATAAGCCAAGCGGCAATCTTCGGCTTTTCGTGATGTGTGGGCTTTTTCTCGTATAAGAAGTTTAAGAGAGCGTCGCGATCTGTATCGTTCTTTTTGCCGCCGTCTATGATCAAGAAGCTGCCGTCAGAAAGCTGTGCTACGTAAAGCATGCCGCCGTTGACAAGTCCGATCTGTGTAAAGGAGGCGGGGACTTTGTTTACCGCATCTGGCACTGCTTTTGGGGGCAACCAACCGCGCGCACCGTAAATAACGCGCATTTCAGAAATTGCGGGATAAAAGCAGATATGTAACTCATGCGTGTCCGTTACAAGCGTTGCAAAACGGTTGCCAACCACACACTTTTCATCATACACCGTAAATTCTTGAAGAAATGATGTATAATATTTTTCGTATTGCGCTTCGCTCACATCAGTATAGCGAAGCACTACATTTTGGTTTTTTGCATTTTCGTAGGTTTCGGCAAGGGTTAACGTTTTTCCCTTAGCGGTGATAAATCCAAGCATATAAGATCCTCGCTTTTTCTTTAAACATATGTTTATTATATCACAACTCAAAAGTCAAGAGTGTTAGATATTAACATTTTTTTTGAAAGAATTGTAAACTTTAAAGGGGCTGAGCCTAATGACTCAGCCCCTTCTTGTTAATTATAGTTCCTGTTTGTTGGTGGGGCTAAGCAATTTCAAAATTTCAAAAATGCTTTTGATCGGGATAAGCTCAATATCTGCCTTGATCTGCCTTTTTTCAAGATTGCGGCAGGGAACAACTGCGCGGCAAAAACCAAGGCGCGCCGCTTCCTTTACGCGATATTCAAGCCCGGATACCGCGCGACATTCGCCGGAAAGCCCAAGCTCGCCGATTGCAATGAGGTCATCGGGGACGGCACGGTCTGTAAGCGAGGAAATGAGCGCCATGGCCACGGCAAGATCAGAGGCGGGCTCATCAAGGTGCATGCCGCCAATAACGTTAATATAGACGTCATTTGCGGAAAAGCGAAGTCCTAAGCGTTTTTCAAGCACTGCCAGTATCAAACAAAGGCGGTTGTAGTCAATGCCGTTTGAGGTGCGGCGCGGGGCGGGGAAGGCAGTGGCACTGACAAGTGCCTGAATTTCCGCAATCAGCGGTCGCGTGCCCTCCATGGTACAAACGGCACAGTTACCCGAGGTGTTTTGCGGTCTTCCGGCAAGCAGCATTTCCGAGGGGTTTTGTACCTCTGAAAGCCCCTGGTCTGTCATTTCAAACACGCCGATTTCATTGGTAGAGCCATAGCGGTTTTTAATAGCACGAATGATGCGGTAGGTCTGCTGACGCTCGCCCTCAAAATAGAGCACCGCATCAACCATGTGTTCAAGGATCTTGGGACCGGCAATACTGCCTTCCTTGTTGACGTGACCAACCAGTATTACAGAAATATTGTCTGCTTTTGCTTTATTGATAAGGGCAAGTGCCGTTTCACGCACCTGCGTTACTGCTCCTGCCGTAGAAGCGATGTTCTCGCTGTAAATCGTTTGAATGGAATCCACAATCGCTACGTCAGGCTTTACACGGTCGATCTCGGCAAGTATTTTTTCAATATTGGTTTCCGTGAGGATAGAAAGGTTTTCTCCGCGCACGCCAAGTCGCTCAGCGCGCAGCTTTAACTGACCGCTGGATTCCTCGCCTGAAATGTAGAGTACACGGCGGTGCGCGCCGAGAATATCGGAGATCTGCATCAAAAGTGTGGATTTGCCGATGCCCGGTTCACCGGAAAGAAGCACTACGGAACCAAGCACCAAGCCGCCACCGAGTACACGGTCAAGCTCGGCAAGACCCGTTGCCGTGCGGATGTAAGAGGGCATTTCAAGCTCCCTGTAGGGTGTGGCACGATGCTCGCCCGAACGTGCGGTCAGTGCGTGACGCGCCGCGCTTGCAGAATTCTTTTTCTCATCCTCTACCACATCCTCAACAAAGCTGTTCCAGGCACCGCACGCAGTACATTTTCCCATCCATTTTGGGGATCTATATCCACATTCAGAACAAACGTAAATTGTTTTAAGCCCCTTCATTTGAACCTCCCATGATATTACTGTTAGTAGTATAACATTCTTTTGGTGTTATCGCAAGTGTCGTTTTGCATTTTTTTGTGTAGCGAAGCAAAAATTGCAAGCGCAAGCTCCTTTTGATAGATTTCAGTTGTCAGCTTTTCACATTCTTCAACGTTTGAAATAAAGCCACATTCAATGAGAATTGCGGGATTTTCAGCATGGCGCAAAAGATAGATAGAGGAGGTTGCCGCCTTGATCTTTCGGTTGTTTTGCGGCTGTAGCATTGATTTCACGCCGCCTTGTACAGCGTTTGCCAGCTCGGCGGAAAGATCGTTATTCTGAGAATACCAGACCTGAAGCCCACTGCAATCAACCCCGGGGTAGGTATTCATGTGAATGCTGATCAAAACACTTTTTGGATATTGATTGGAAATTTTCAGGCGATTGGTAAGATCCGATTGCTTCACGTGTCCTTTTTTTGCATCTGTATCTGCAAGTGAGCAATCACTTGTGCGCGTTTCTATTACGGTATAGCCCGTCATACGAAAAAGGGCAGCAAGCTTGCTTGCAACAGCTAAATTAAGATCCTTTTCCGTCACGCCGTTTGTACCCGTGGCACCACCGTCAATACCGCCGTGACCTGCATCGATTACGATCACGCATTCTTCATACGGCATGGTATTGGTTGATAGATCCATGCTATTCTTAAAAAAAGAGAAGGAAAGAGTGGAAAAAAGAAGAGATATCGCTACAAACAAACTGAAAAATGATAAAAACGACCATTTTTTAAACATGATTCTCACCTCATTGAAATATAGGTGAAAACTTTTAAAAATATAACCAAAAGGCGCACAAGCAATGCTCGTGCGCCTTTTGGTGTTCAAAATTAAAGTTTTTCAAGATAGTTTACAATGTCACCGACGGTAACAAACTCATTGGCATCATCCTCTGAAATTTCAATGCCAAATTGTTCTTCACACATCATGATAAGATCGGCAAGTTCAATCGAGTTGATGCCAAGATCCTTCGAGAGCTCCGCCTCGAGCGTGATCTCGCTTTCATCAAGCTGCAATTCATCAATCAGAATTTGCTTTACTTTATCAAACATAAACAGTCCTCCAAAAGTTATTAGTTTTATTATATATAGCAAAACGAATTTTGTCAAGCATTTTCTTTAAAATAGGTGTATATCAATGGAAAAGGTTGACTTTTTTTGATAAAAAACGTATAATCAATATATAATTTTTTAGAGAAATGAGCAGGATATGGCGATATTTGTAAAGCGACCGTTAGCTGCCGCGTGTTGCCTCTTTATTGTGGCAATTACGTTAGGCTTATTTGTTTATAATTCTATCAATATTGCACTTGTGTTGGCGGCAGCGGCCATTTTTTTGCTTTTGCTTGTTTTGCTTTTATGGCGTGGATACTCCTACACCAAAATATATCTTGGGCTTTTGGCGCTGGGTGTTTTACTTGGCACTTTGAGAAGTGCGTTTTACACAAAACAAAGCGAGGTTCTTACTGCTCATATCGGAACGCAAGCTACGGCTGTATTTACCGTAGAGGAGGTTTCTCATACAAACGGATATTCTGCTGAGCTGATCGTTAAGATAGAAACCGTGGGCGGAGAAGCGTGCACAGGGAAGGCTGTACTGCTTTTGGATTTTGCCTCCCCCTTTTATCGTGGGGATCGCGTTTCGGGAACCTTTCAGGTGATGCCTCTAACATACGGAAACTATTATAAAAATCAACACTATCAATACAAGGCCAACGGTTGCAGTATTATATTGCTGAAGGAAACAACTGAGGATCTTTTGCTACTTGATCACACCTCAAGCAAAGCAGCGATTTTGCTTGAAAATGCTCGCATGCGACTGTGTACAAGGGTTGTATCCGAGGTTGGGGGAGAATCCGCCAATCTTTTAAATGCTATGCTGCTTGGTGCGCGCGACGGTCTTGATGCAACGACCACACGCAACTTTCAACGTGCGGGAGTGATGCATCTTTTAGCACTTAGCGGATTACACATCGGCATTTTAGCAGGTGTTTTTGAAAGGCTGCTGTATGCGTTTGGCACGCATAAAAAGCTGCGCATATCGCTCACAATGCTTTTAATGCTTGGCTATCTCTTGCTTACCGGTTGCACACTTTCAACCTTGCGTGCAGTGTTGATGCTAATGCTTGTTTATCTTGCCTTTTTTATGAAAAATCATGCAGATGCGCTTACCTCACTATTCCTTGTAGCAACACTCATTCTTATGTGGCAGCCGTATGCTATTTTCAGTACCTCATATCAGCTCACCATGCTTGCAACCTTTGGTATTCTTGCATTTAGCAGAGCGCACGCAAGCCTTTTGGCGAGTTTTCCCAAAAGAAAGGGAAAGCAAGGTGTGCTTTTTAAATGCATCCGAGGTGTCATTTCCTCTTTGTTGATCACACTTTTTGCAGGATTTGCTATTGTGCCTGTACAGTGGTTTACCTTTGGTGAAATTGCAACGATCACACCGATCTCCAATCTCCTTTTAATTCCGCTTGCCGCGCCGTTTTTATTGCTTGGACTTGGCGTGCTGCTTTTGTATCCCGTAGCACCGTTTGCATTTTTATGTCGGACGATCGGCAATCTTTGTCTTTGGCTTGTTTCTGCTTTGGCAAAGCCCGATACGGTAATTTCCTTACAATACGACTTTTTGCCGTATCTTCTTACACCCTGTATCATTTTTGCCGTTATTTTGCTTCTTGTTGATCTGAAAAAGCGTTGGTGGTTTGTGTTCTCTCCTATGCTGGCACTGGTGATCGGTTTTGTCGTTTGTCTGTCGATTAACAGACTTATCAGCGACGGTCAGCTGGTGGCTCTTTACCGTATGAGTGGCAAAAACGAGAGTGTTGGATTCATTGGAAATGACGGCACTGTGCTGTGTGATCTTTCAAGCGGTAGCAGCACGCAGCTTCAAAACGGCTGGCAACTGTTACAAGAGGAGGGTGCCACCTCGCTAGACGTTTTGCTTTTTACCCATTATCACAGCGCACAAAAGACCTCGTTTGCGCGCTTTAGCGATCGCGTTACAATTCACGCTCTTTGGCTGCCAAAACCGCGCAATGCCGATGAATTTGTTGTTTTTGAAACCTTGTTTAACATAGCAAGCTCGCAAAATATTGCTGTGACAGTGTATGCATACGATACCGCACTTACCGTATTCGAGAGTGGAGTGCTTTATGTCAGTGAGCCTATTTTTTGCTCTCGTTCAACAGAACCGGTACTATCCCTTACAGTTGAGTTTGGAAACAGTGTGCTGTATTATGAAAGTGCGGCTATGTCGGAAAATCGACGAGAGATTGGTGCGGATACTGCCGCACTTAAGGCAGATTTTTATGTTCTCGGCGCACATGGACCCGTGCCGCATAACGAGATCGTTTTACGAGAGGGCGAGATCGGTACGGTATTGATTCCCAACGAGAAGATATTACTATTCCTTGAGATCAGAGAGGATACTTCTTATATTGTTTTTGAGGAAAAATATCGCTTTGTTTTACAATAAGCTGTCAAATTCGACATCTCTTTCATAGGATAATAGGGAAGAGCAGTATTGCTCTGAAATCTTTTTGAGGAGGAACCATTTCCTATGGGAGAAAACAGATTTTCCTGTTCGGGGAACGGCGCGGGGGAGCGCTTCGGTATTGAAGCCTCAAGAATTCTCGATGCTTGCCGTGACAGGGATTGCTTCGAGGATGTTCGCGTGTTCCTTACCTGTGGGGGCGAGGAGTTGATCGCTCGTACAGGAAATGTTCGTGTGAAATGTGCCGAGATCGTGGCTTCCAATATTTCGGTAGATCCCGTACAATTCAATAGCGGTTTTTATACGGTGCTTGTAAGATTTTACGTGCGGTGTGAATTTGAGGTTTGCGTACCCATGTGCCAATCTCAGACCATTGAAGGCATTGCTGTGCTTGAAAAGCGCGTAGTGCTCTTTGGCGGCCAAAGCAACGTTAGCATTTTCCGTAGCAAGGCGTGTGATAATTTCTGTGCTGCACCCGAGCCTGTTTGCTGTGGGCATAATAACCCCGAGGCAGTGATCGAGGTGGTACAGCCCGTAGTGCTTGGTGCACGTATTCTTGAGGAATGTGATTGCCATTGCTGTTGCTGCTGCTGTGATATTCCCGCGGCGGTAACCGATAGCCTTGGCGGCGCGCTTGGCGGAGATCAAAATGGCGATAACCGCTATCTTACCATTTCGCTTGGTCTTTTCTCGGTGATTCGTTTGGTGCGCGACGGGCAATTGCTCGTTGAGGCAACCGAATTTTGCTTGCCGGATAAGGAATGCACGGATACCGCTGATGAGGATCCCTGCTGCACATTCCGTCAAATGCCTTTCCCCACCGCTGCTTTTTGCCCCAATAATATAGCCCCCGCTTCCAACAGTAACGGCAACGGGCGAGGCAGATGCTGCGGTAACTCGTAAGCTGTGTACAGAGAATAACTGAAAACTACGGAGCACTTGCTTTTGCAGGTGCTCCCCCTTAAAAACCATAATTAAAGCGCGGCTCGTGTAAAATTTTACACGAGCCGCGCTTTGATGAATTAAATAAGGTTACTTTGTTGTGCGCGTTTTGCGCCATTTAAAGGGAGAACAATTGTAGCGCGCTCTGAATTGATTATGGAAAAAGCTTGTGTTTTCGTATCCAACAGCAATAATGATGTCGCCAACAGGTAGATCTGTGTTTTCCAGTAAGCGAATGGATTCTGCAAAGCGCTCCTCCTGTAAAAGCTGGCTGAATGTCATGCCGCAAAGCTCACGCACGCGCTTGGAAAGGTAGGGAACGCTTAAACCAAGCTTTTCCGCTAATTCCGTCAAGGTGGCGGTGCGAAATTCCGTGCGTAAATATTCTTCGATGCGCGCTTGCAAAAGCTCAGCGTCGGAACGGTGGCGAGCTGCGGTGATCATACATTCCGGTAGCTCCGCAAAGTGGCGTAGGATCAGCGCAACGGTAGTTTTTAATATTTCATTGCTTAAAATATCATTACCAACCATTGCATAGCAAAGATTTTCAAACAAATTTTCAAGAGGCGGAACGCCCTCGGTGGAAAAGAGCATGTATTCCGCTTCGCCGTTAGAGCGAATATTTTCCGCCATAAAGGAGGAAAGGGGAGAGGATGCGGGAAGCACCGAGGCAAAGGAATGGAAGCAATCGGTTGAAAGCAGCACGTTGATTGCAATATCCTCCTCACCCGTTTTGCGTACGCTATGCTGTGTGTGACGGTTTAAAAGCAAGACGTCGCCCGCGTGCATTTTTACTTCACGGTGCTTGATGACATGCGTAAGCTCGCCCGAGCAAACGTAGGTCATTTCCACATAGTTGTGTCCGTGGGAGGGGAAATCGGTAAAGCGTGTATGTCGGCGTAAGGCGATCTGCTCATCCTCTTGCATGAGGCGGTGCTGATTGATGATAAATTCCTTTGCAAAAGCAGAATAGAGCTTTTTGTTGATTTTTTGTTCGCCCTCGATGATGCGTCGTTCCTCATCATTGATATACGCAAGACGGGAAAGAATTTCAGACTTCACGACAAGGCCCCTCCTTTTGACAGAACAATATGTTTTTCGTGACCGTATGCATATAGTATAGCATATAAAAACATTCTTTTCAAGTGCTTTTGTTAAAAAAAGGTCTATTTTTGTAAAATCATAGTTGTATTATGCCGTTTGCCTGTTGAGGAAATACAATGGAGAAATTGCCTTAAATTTGCTATTATAACAAAAAACCGTTTCCCGCCGGGAAACGGTTTTTTGTTATGGATTAAAACATTTGTACATAAGCCTCACGCTCTGCACCGACAGAAACGTATTTGATCTTGCAATCAACCAGCTCCTCAAGCTTCTTGACGTAAGCAATCAGCTCCTTGGGCATATCCTCGATCGTGCGGCAACCCGTAATATCACAGTTCCAACCGTCAACGTATTCGTAAATGGGTTTTGCGCTATTGAGAGCCTCGCCGGTGGGGAACTCGGTCACGCGCTTGCCGTTTACATCATAAGCAACGCAGATCGGGATTTTCTTCATATAAGAAAGAATGTCGGTCTTGGTCAGGGCGATGTAATCAGCACCCTGCACGCGGCAACCGTAACGGGAAGCAACCACGTCAAACGGACCTACACGACGGGGACGGCCGGTAGCAGCACCGTACTCGCCGCCCGCAGCGCGAAGCTCCTCAGCTTCCTCGCCAAACCACTCACAGGTGAAGGGACCTTCGCCTACGCACGTGGAGTAAGCCTTCATCACGCCGTAAACCTCGTCAAGCTTCACGCCGGGAATGCCTGCACCAATGGGAGCATAGGCAGCAATGGTGGAGGAGGAAGATGTGTAGGGGTAAATACCAAAATCAATATCACGCAAAGCGCCAAGCTGAGCCTCAAACATAATGCGTTTGCCTGCTTTTACAGCCTCGGTAAGGTAGATGCCCGTGTCAACAATGTAATCCTTGTACATTTCGGCGTATTTCTTGAGCCAAGCAAAAAGCTCGTCGTAATTAAGGGGCTCGGCCTTATAAACGCCTTCGATCATCAAGGATTTATAGGCAACGACACCCTTCAGGCGTTTTGCAAGGTAGTCAAGATCAAGAAGATCGCCTGCGCGAATTGCCTTTTTCATATATTTGTCGCCGTAAACGGGTGCAATGCCGCGGCGCGTAGAGCCGTATTTTTCGCCCGCCAAACGCTCTTCCTCAAGGCAATCAAGCTGCACGTGATAGGGAAGCGTTAAAATAGCGCGATCGCTGATCTTAAGATTTTTGGGCGAGATCTCAACGCCTGCCTCAATAAGCTTGGCACTTTCTTTTTCAAGGTGTTCAAGATCAATTGCCATGCCGTTGCCCATAACACAAACTACGTCAGGGCGGAGAATGCCGGAGGGCAGAAGATTAAGAATAAATTTACCGCGCTCGTTAATTACGGTGTGTCCGGCGTTATTGCCGCCCTGATAGCGAACAACGATGTCCTGTTCCTCGGAAAGAAGGTCTACCATACGGCCCTTGCCTTCGTCACCCCAGTTGATACCAACAATAGATGTAAGCATAAATGCTACCTCCCTAATTTTTTACCATATTATATTATAACAAAATTTTTTGATGCTTTCAACACCAAAAAGAAAATTTTAGTGCAAAAAATGATAATATATGACACAAGATTACATAATATAAGACCTAATTTCGGTTTTGACGCAAAATTTCAAATCCCAGCACGGTTGCTGCCGAGGCCGCGGAAAGCGATCCGCGAAATGTGCGCCCGTAATCGATACGAACCGTAGTATCCGATAGTGCTGCCACCGCCGCAGAAATGCCACGTTTTTCTCCGCCCACAACCAAAAGCAGGGGCTTTTTGAGATCGGCATCCGTGTATGATACGGCATCTCGAATGCCCGCACATACCACGCGGTACCCAAGCGATTTTGCCGTTTTTATACTGTCCTCAATATTGCCGCTAAAAACGGGGAGTGCCTCCGAAGCACCAGCCGAAGCACGTGCTACAACGCCCGCAGCACTCATCCAATTCCGTTCTCCCAATAGAATAGCATCACAGCCTGCGGCGAAAAGCGAGCGCACGGCATACCCGAAATTATAAGGATCCTCAATGCCTTCAAGTAAGCACAAAAAACCGTTTTGAGGGATATTTTCCGCGCTTAAAGGGGGAAGCGTTCGTTTGCCGCAAATAGCCACAATGCCGCCGTGTGTATTGCCAACAGAGATTTTATCAATTTCTTGTGCGGTTGTTTCCACCAATTTGATATCAAGCTCCGCACATTTTTTCGCAAGAAAAGAAAGCTCGCGAGCCTTCTTTTCTTTTTTTGCACGATCGTAGCGAATTTCGGTGATCTCGCGGTCGTTGACTCCCGCTGCACGTGCTGCTAAGAGAGAAGAAATAGAGGTCATGCCCTCCATGACCGTAGAATTTTCAAATCTTACTTCCTCTTTTATCATAAATCAAGCTCCTTTGTTCTTTTGCCGCAAGGATTTGCATAGTGTAGAGTAGCGCAACAAATACAGTATAGCAGAAATCCGACAAAATTTCAACAGAGAAGAGAATGATCATGCATAAAATTGATCCGCTGTATCCCACACGCTGTGAGCTGTTGGGAAATTATATTGTAGAAAACAAATGTACCGTTCGTGTTGCCTCTGCACATTTTGGCATTAGCAAAAGTACGGTGCATAAAGATGTTACCACAGATCTGCGCGGTATCAATGCGGCGCTTTATCTTGAGGTGTATAAGGTTTTACAGCAAAACAAGGATGAGCGCCACTTGCGCGGCGGTGAGGCAACACGAAAAAAATACAAAAAAGAATTAAAAAACAAAAATCAAATCTGATCGCTGACACAAAATGGTTTTAAACATCACAGAAGATCGCAAGAAAAATAAAGCGATTTCTACAGTTACCAAAAGGGAAACGAAATACAGTTCTCCAAACGCCGTTATATTTTTTAACACCTATTTTTATACAAAAGACAAATTTTGTATAAAAAAGGGGATGGAAAAAGCATGAAAATAAGGGGTTTTTCCTTTTTTTCGTTGTTTTGAAGGTCTGTGCGCTTTTCTGAGCCGTTAATTCAGCCTTTGTTTACCTTTATTTATTATCTTTGAAATGGCGATAAAAAATTTGAAATATTAAAGGTTATCTTAGAGCCGTACGGAGTCGATCACTTTTTCATTAAAAAATTATTCTTTAAAACTGTGAGTCCTGCAAAATGCAATTCATTAAAAATTTGTTTTTGATTTATGGAAATCTCATAATAAAAATTTTCTTCTTTGTAATACACTATTCCGCAACGCTCTAAAATTTTTAATGATTTTTGAAAAGCGTTTATTTAATTTTTTTGAGTAGGATTTAAAAGATCCGTTTGATTATTAACAATAGCATAACTTCATTAAAACAATTTATTTTTCAAATCATATAATTGTATCGCGTTTTCAAGTTTAAAAATCAATGTTTTAAACTCTTCTTTTGTTGTTGACAAATCAACAATCAGAATAGAATAAAGCAAGTGCTAAAAATCGTAAATATTTAACAAAAAACAAGCTTTTAAACTGTAGAATGTTACGATTTTTTTGCAATTCTCACAAAAATATTTGCGATTTTATAGTTTATATGTTATACTAAATAAAAGCAAATTTTTACTATAACATATTGCTGATTTGGAGGTTAATTATGGCTATCAAAATGCGTGTGCTTTACGCGTCGAATAAAAGCAAAATCGCCACTATGGCTGATATTGTAAAAAAGGAATATGATCTTGCGATCAATGCGGTCGATAAAATTCCCCCCGCATATTCCTGCAACAATGAGCGTTTGGTTATTTTAATGCTTTCTCTTAAGGGCGAGCCCGAAGATCAACTGCGTTTGTTCTGCCGCGAGCTGACCAAGGCGCGTGCACAGAATGTTGCATTGGTGATTGACGGTAACGAGGCTGCTGCTAACAGAATGAAGGCTATTCTCGGCGAAGCCGGCACCAATGTTGCCGATGAGGTTTATTATGTAAAATGCGGCTTCCTTTCCTTCCTTGACAAGGTAAAGCCCGAGGAAAAAGAGTCGCTTCTTGCCTTTACGCATCGTATTGTTGATAATCTTCAATAAAAAAACGCCGCTTAATGCGGCGTTTTTTTATTGTCAATCTAATATTTTTTGAAAATAACTGCATTTCGGTGTTGCTCTTTGTATTTTTTTATGTTATAATATTACATTATAAATATTTAAATGCGCATGTGCGCATGATAGAGGTTGATCATGAAATATCTTGTTTTAATTCCCGACGGTATGGCAGATGAGCCCATTGAGGCACTTGGCGGCATGACCCCCATGCAAAAAGCAAGCAAGCCTTGCATGGATGCGCTTGCCAAAGTAGCCTTGGTAGGTACTGTTTCCAATGTGCCCGCAGGTATGGTTCCTGAAAGTGACACAGCCAATTTGGCTATTCTTTCCTACGATCCTAAAATTTTTTCAAAGGGTCGCTCTCCCCTTGAGGCTGTTAGCATGGGCATTGAAATGCAGCCCGATGAAACCGCTTATCGTTGCAATGTCGTCACGCTTTCCGATGAGGGTGAAGCGTATGAGGATAAAATCATTCTTGACCACAGTGCCGATGAAATTTCAACCGAAGAGGCTGACGAGCTGATCAAAGCATTGCAAGAGCACTTTGGTAACGAGGAGCGCCATTTTTATACGGGTGTCAGCTACAGACATTGCTTGATTCGTAAAAACGGTGATGATAGCTATAAATTTATGCGTCCTCATGATATTCTCGGTCGCCGTATTGGGGAGTATTTGCCTCGCGTGGATGACGGCGGTGCGGAATTTTATCATATCATGAAGGAAAGCTTTGAGGTCCTTAATCATCATCCGATAAATGAGGCGCGCCGTGCCCGTGGACTGAAGCCGGCAAATTCCGCTTGGTTTTGGAGCCCCGGTAAAAAGCCACAGCTTCCCTCCTTTGGCGAAAAGTGGAATTTGCGCGGTGCTGTGATTTCGGCTGTTGATTTGATCAAGGGTATTGGACTTTGCGCCGGCATGCGCTCAATTGATGTTGAGGGTGCTACGGGCAATGTGCACACCAATTACAAGGGCAAGGCTGATGCGGCGATCAATGCATTCCGTGAGGGCTATGAGCTTGTTTATGTACATGTTGAGGGACCTGATGAATGCGGTCACCGTGCCGAGCTGGAAAATAAGGTGACCTCGATCGAGCGTATCGATGCCGAGATCCTTTCGCCTGTGCTGCAGTATCTTCGCCAAAGCGCAGAGGAGTTTAAGGTCATGCTTTTGCCCGATCACCCCACCCCCATTCATTTGCGCACGCACACCATTGATCCTGTTCCCTTCTTTATCTATTCTTCTGATGCGGTGCTTGACGGCGTTGCAACCTTTAATGAGGAAACCGCTGCCGCCAAACACAACTATTTGGAAAACGGCTATCGCTTAATGGAAATTTTGACCGGTAATTAACAATCCACAAAGGAGATCAACATGACAAAAAACTTGAACTCCAAGCAGCAAAATCCCCAAAGCTTTGCGGCAAACTTGATCGAATATGTTGAAGTGTTTGTGTTTGCCGTGATCTTTGTAATCGTTTTGATGACCTTTTGCGTCAGGCTTTGTGAGGTTGACGGTCCTTCTATGAACAATACCCTAAAGCACGGTGAGCAGTTGCTTATTTCTGACTTTTTCTATACCCCCGAAACCGGTGATATTATAGTTTTTCATTTGTCAGATTCGGATGTGGAATATTATAATAAGCCGATTGTGAAACGTGTAATTGCCACCGAGGGTCAATATGTGAAGATTGACTACATGCAAAAATCGGTATATGTTTCAGATGACGATACCTTCAGCGATGACGAGCTGTTAGATGAAAGCATGTATGCGTATTACGATATCGGCATATTTAAAGAAGCAAAAGTAGAGGAACCTGCCGAAATTTTTGCCGTACCCGAGAACCACTTGTTTGTTATGGGTGACAATCGCAACAATTCGGCAGACAGTCGCAATCCGCACATTGGTATGGTGAATGAAAACTGTGTGCTTGGAAAGGCACTGCTCCGTCTTTCTCCGTTTACTGTATTTAAATGAGGTGATTTTTTATGCCAACCGACATTATACAGTGGTTTCCCGGCCACATGGCGAAAACACGCCGCTTGATCGGAGAAAACCTGAAAAACGTAGATATTGTGATTGAGCTTTTGGATGCGCGTATTCCGAGCAGCTCAAGAAACCCCGAAATTACGCGCTTGACCGAGGGCAAGCCCTTGATTACCCTGCTAAATAAATCTATGCTTGCCGATCCTGCCGAAACCGAAAAATGGGTGAAGCATTATACGGGTGAGGGGCATATTTGTATTCCTTTTGATTGCATTGGCAAACGGGGGGTTGATCGCTTGATCCCCGCTGTGAGAAGTGTGCTTGCCGATAAAATTGCACGTTACGAGCAAAAAGGAATGCATGGCCGAAAGCTGCGTGCCATGGTGGTGGGTATTCCCAATGTGGGAAAATCCTCACTGATCAATCTGCTTGGCGGCACAAAAAAGGCAAAGGTGGAAAATCGTCCCGGTGTCACGCTCACTCCTCAATGGGTCACGACGAAGGAGGGGCTTGACCTCATGGATATGCCCGGCGTGCTTTGGCCGCGCTTCGATGACCGTGAAATCGGCGAAAATCTTGCTATTACCGGCGCGATCAAGGATGATGTTGTGGAAATTGAAACGCTTGCGGTTGCACTTTGCCACAAGCTGCGCTATCGTTACCCTGCCCTGCTTGCTGAACGGTATAAACTGGATACCGATACCGTTGTAGGTGATCTTTCCGACTACGAATTATTTGAGGCGATTGGTAAAAAACGCGGTTTTCTCATCAGCGGCGGTCAGATCAATACCGAGCGAACCGCCAACACACTGCTTGATGAATTTCGCGCAGCAAAGATTGGGCGTATCACGCTTGATCAGCCACCCAAGGGAGTTTGATTATGCTGACTTACGAATTAGAGGCCGCACTTGAAAACGAGGGATATACCGCGATTTGCGGCGTTGATGAAGCCGGACGAGGACCCTTGTGCGGTCCCGTTGCGGCAGCCGCCTGTATCTTGCCGACGGGTATTGTAATAGAGGGGCTGAATGACTCAAAAAAGCTTTCCGAAAAAAAACGCGAACAGCTTTTTGATGAAATTTGCGAAAAGGCAATTGCTTACTGTGTGGTGCTTGGCAGTGTGGAGGAGATCAACGAAACAGATATTCTTTCCACAACCCTGCACGCCATGCGTCGCGCCATTGAGGGGTTACAGGTAAAGGCGGATTTTGCACTGATCGACGGCAATCAAACACGAGGCTTTACCATTCCCTGCCGCGCCGTAGTACACGGTGATGCAGTATCACCCAGCATTGCCGCTGCTTCTATTCTTGCAAAGGTTACGCGTGACAGGCTTTGCCTTGAGCTTGATGCGGCACACCCTGAATACGGCATTGCAAAGCATAAGGGCTACGGCACAAAGGCGCACATGGATGCACTGCGCAAATACGGTCCTTGTGAGATCTACCGTACCAAATTCATTCGTTTTTTGGATAAGGATTGAAATGAAAATCTATACAAGCCGCCAGGTCGGTCGTAAAGGAGAGCGTGCAGCCGCCAAATTTTTAAGGCGCAAAGGCTACCGCACAGTAGCGCGAAACCGACATTTTGGCAGAAATGAGCTTGATCTGGTAGTAAAGAATAAGCAATATATTGTATTTGTTGAGGTAAAGGCACGCAGTGTGGAGGGCGAAGATACTCTCCCCTACCGTCCCGCCGAGGCTGTTGACCGTGAAAAGCGACTACGTACCGCCAAGGCCGCCATTGCCTATTTGAATGAAAACAAAACTGCGCTTTGCCCACGCTTTGATGTGATTGAGGTTTATCTTGACCGCGCAAAGAAATTGCGCCCCGTGAAGATCAATCATATCATGGATGCTTTTTCCGCAAACGGCAATATACGCAGATAAAATTTTGGATATTATTACATAAAGGAGTTCCCAAACATGAAATTTCAAAGCACCCGCGATGCCGCTGCCGCAAAGCTTTCTGCGGCGCAGGTTATTAAGCAAGGACTTGCCCAAGACGGCGGCTTGTTTGTTCCCGAAAGTATACCCGCGCTGACTAAGGCCGATATCGAGGCGCTGTGCGCTATGGATTATCCTGCACGTGCCGCAACCGTTCTCGGTAAGTTTTTGACCGATTACACTGCTGAAGAATTGCTTGCCGATTGCAAGGCTGCTTACGCTCCCACCTCCTTTGTGGGCGGTGCAGCACCCCTTCACAAGCTAAACGATACCATGCACATTATGGAGCTTTGGCACGGTCCCACAGCTGCCTTTAAGGATATGGCCTTGCAGATCATGCCGCGTCTTTTGTCACGCGCACTTGTGAAAACCGGTGAGGAGCGCACGGCTCTGATTTTGGTTGCAACCTCGGGCGATACGGGTAAGGCTGCTCTTGAGGGCTATAAGGATATCGACCGCATTAAAATGATGGTATTTTATCCTGTTGACGGTGTAAGCACTGTGCAAAAGCTGCAAATGCAAACGCAAACCGGTTCGAATGTCAACGTAACGGCGATCAAGGGCAACTTTGATGATGCACAAACAGGTGTAAAGAAGATCTTTTCCGATGCCAAGGTTTCAGAGGAGCTTGACAAGCAGGGCTATTTCCTCTCCTCTGCCAACTCGATAAACTGGGGACGTCTTGCACCGCAGATCGTATATTACGTTTCTGCATACTGTGATTTGCTTTCTTCGGGCGAGATCAAGTACGGTGACAAGATCAACGTAACTGTTCCCACAGGAAATTTCGGTAATATTTTTGCGGCATATCTTGCCAAGCTTATGGGGCTGCCCATTGACCGCCTTATCTGCGCTTCCAACAAAAACAATATTTTAACCGATTTTCTTAAAACCGGTACGTATGATAGAAACCGCGATTTTTATCTTACAATGTCGCCCTCTATGGATATTCTCATTTCCAGCAATCTTGAGCGTCTGCTGTACTTTGTGGCGGGGGCAGAAAAGACCGCTGAGTATATGAAATCGCTTGCAAAAACAGGTGCTTATACGGTTGACGGTGATACCAAGAACGCTATTGCCGATCATTTTTGCGGATATTTTGCAGATGAGGCCGCTACCACCGCTACCATTCGCGATACCATGGATCAATACGGCTATCTCATTGACACGCACACCTCTGTTGCTGTCAGCGCCGCTGAGCAATACGTAAATGAAACAGGCGACAATAAGCCTATGGTTGTAGCATCTACCGCAAGCCCCTACAAGTTTGCATCGGACGTATACACCTCTCTTTACGGCGAAGAACCCAAATCGCCTTTGGCTGCCCTCGATCAGCTTTCCGAAAAAACCGGCGTAGAGATCACCTATCCGCTGCGCGGCATCGGTGAGAGAACGGTTCGCTTTACCAACGTGGTTGAAGCTGCAGATATGCAAAACGCTATGCTTGCATATCTTGCCGAATAAGGTGACAAAACCAAAAGGAGTTGCTTGTAACCAAGCAACTCCTGAGATTTAACAAAATCAGTCCTTTTTTGGCTTAAATGTGGCGCATACCGTATCAGTGCTTGAGGTTGCAAAGCTGGGGCCAACAGCGATCTTTTCCGCCGTGCAATGGCAGTCCCCCTGGTGATATTGGCAATTTCTTACATCGCAGGTAATACCCTGATTGATGCTTTCGCAGCACTTATCATTTTTTTCCATTTTACATACTCTCCTTTCAAGGGATAGTATCAGTATGTGCATTTTTGCAGTTCTTATTCTTAAGGAGGCGCTTGATGTCACTGTTTACCATAGCCGATCTGCATCTTTCGGTCGCGTCCGATCACCCAATGGACGTATTTGGCTCAAGATGGCAGGACTATATGAAAAAGCTATCTAAGAATTGGCGCGCTGTTGTAAAGGATGAGGATACTGTCGTAATACCGGGAGATATCTCTTGGGCAATGAATCTTGCAGGCGCGAGGGAGGATTTCGCGCTCATTGATTCCCTCCCCGGAAAAAAGCTGCTTGGTAAAGGTAATCACGATTTTTGGTGGGATACCGCCGCAAAATGCGGTAGGTTTTTTGAGGAGTGCGGTTTTCACACGCTTTCCCTACTTTATAATAACGCCTATGTTGTAGAGGATTTTATTGTTTGCGGTACACGCGGCTGGTTTCTTGAGAAAACACAGCAGATCACCGTGGGAAATGTAGATTACGAAAAAATTTCAAACCGCGAGCTACAGCGTTTGAAGCTGAGCCTTGATATGGCAAAAAAATTACAGGTCGAAGAAAACGCTAATAAGGAAATTTTGGTATTTCTGCACTTTCCTCCTCTTTGGGGTGATTTTGTTTGTGCCGAAATGCTCGAGCTCATGAAGGCATACGGTGTAAAGCGTTGCTATTTCGGACATATTCACGGTACGTACGCTGCCCCGACAGGGCAGACTCACGAGGGGCTGGGGCTGTTTTTGATATCCTCTGATTACCTTAATTTTCTGCCACACCGTATTTTCCCTCAAATCGAGCTATAACATTATATTATTTTGTAGAAAACACTTGACAAAACGGTTTTAAATCGTTAAAATATACTTTGTGTGAATTTTCAATCTTTGGAGGAAGAAAAAATGAAATTGTTAAAGGCTGAAAAAATCGAGAACAGCAAATATGAGCTTGAGATCTCGGTTGATAAGGCTGCTTTTGATGAGGCTGTAAACAAAGCGTTTCAAAAGGAAAGCAAAAAGATCAGTGTACCCGGTTTCCGCAAGGGCAAGGCTCCCCGTGCTATCATTGAAAAAATGTACGGCAAGGGCGTGTTCTATGAAACCGCTATCAACGATATTATTCCCGGTGTGTACAGCGATGCTGTAACCGAAGCCGGCATCACGCCTGTTGCACAGCCCGATTTTGACGTTGTTTCGATCGATGACAACGGTCTTGTGCTTTCTGCAAAGGTTTTTGTTAAGCCTGAGGTTTCTGTAAAGGACTATTTCGGTCTTGAAGCAAAGCGCACCATTGCTCCCGTAACAGACGCCGAGGTCGATGCTGAGATCAATACCGTTCGCGAGCGCAACTCTCGCGAGTCAGAGGTCATGGGCCGTGCCGCTGAAATGGGCGATACTGCCGTGATCGATTATGAGGGCTTCTGTGACGGTAAGGCGTTTGATGGCGGCAAGGGCGAGGATTACGCGCTGAAGCTTGGCTCTAACACCTTTATTCCCGGTTTTGAGGAGCAGATCGTAGGTCACAAGATCGACGATGAGTTTGACGTAAACGTTACCTTCCCCACCGAGTATCATGCGCCTGAGCTTGCAGGTAAGGAAGCAACCTTCAAGTGCAAGCTGCACGCACTTACCCGCGTAGAGCTCCCTGAGCTTGACGACGATTTTGCAAAGGATGTTTCTGAATTTGATACCTTTGCCGAATACAAAGCTGACATTAAGGCAAAAATTGAAAAAAGACATGCTGATTCTGCCGATGCTGAAATTGGCGAGCAGCTTATCGATGCGTTGATCGAAAAAATGGAGGCAGATATTCCTGCTCCCATGTTCGATGCTGAAGCTGAAAACTTCCTGCGCGATTATGACAATCGCCTGCGTATGTCCGGTCTTGACCTCAACACCTATATGAAATACACCGGCATGACGCTTGAGAAGATGCGTGAGCAATTCCGTCCCCAGGCTGAGCGTCAGGTAAAGGCACGCTTGGCTCTTGAAAAGATTGCCGAGCTTGAAAAGGTTGAGGTAACCGAAGAGGATCTGAATGCCGAATATGATCGCATTGCCGCTGCATACAATATGCCTGTCGATCAGGTGAAGGAAAGCCTTCCCACCGATGCGATCAGCGAGGATATCAAGGTGAAAAAGACCATGGATCTCGTTCGCGAAAAGGCCGTGGTAACCGAGGAGAAGCCGAAAAAGGCACCTGCTAAGAAGACTACGACCACGAGAAAGACTACCGCAAAAAAGACTGCGGCAAAGACTGAAGAAAAGGTCGAAGAAAAGACTGAAGAAAAAACCGAGGAGTAATTCCCCGATATTCCTTATAGCCGCGGCATTTGTCGCGGCTATAAGGTTCTATATTTAAAATATCAAAAAACGGAGGTTTTGAAAGAATTATGATGGATTTTTTCCGAAACAGCGCACTTGTTCCCATGGTAGTGGAGCAAACCGGTCGCGGCGAGCGCTCCTATGACATTTTCTCGCGACTTCTCAATGACCGCATCGTATTTCTCTCCGATGAAGTGAACGACACCACCGCTTCGCTTGTAGTAGCACAAATGCTTTTTTTGGAGGCACAGGATCCTGACAAGGATATCAGCTTTTATATCAACAGCCCGGGCGGATCTGTTACGGCAGGCATGGCAATTTACGATACTATGAATTACATTAAGTGTGACGTATCAACCATTTGCATTGGCATGGCTGCATCCATGGGCGCATTCCTACTGTCCTCCGGTACCAAGGGAAAGCGTCTTGCGCTGCCAAACAGTGAAATTATGATTCACCAGCCTCTTGGTGGTGCAAAGGGTCAAGCTTCGGATATTAAGATCCAAGCAGATCTTATTCTGCGCACGCGCGATACGCTCAATCGCATCCTTGCCGAGAACACCGGCAAGAGCATTGAGGAGATCGCACGCGATACAGATCGCGACAACTTTATGACAGCGGATCAGGCACTTGCTTACGGTCTTGTTGATAAGGTTCTTGCAAAAAGAAATTAAGTGAGGTAACTATGGCAAATACAACCTCGGGCAAGGGTAACGGCGCCCGCCATTGCTCTTTCTGCGGCAGAAATGAGCATCAAGCTATTCTCATTCCCTCTACCACAGGGCTTTATATTTGTAATTATTGCGTAGATGCGTGTGCCGATCTTCTTGACGATATTGAAGCACCGAGCACGGCAGACAACAATTTTACTGCCGATACGCTTCCCCGCCCCACGCAGATCAAGGCGGCGCTTGACGAATACGTCATTGGACAGGATGATGCAAAGATCGCTCTTTCCGTTGCTGTCTACAATCATTACAAACGTATCCTACACACCGAAAAAAACAATTCAGGCAATAAAAAACGCCGCGGAAAAGCTGCGGTTACAGTAGAAAGCGATGAGGTTGAGCTTCAGAAAAGCAACGTGCTTTTACTTGGGCCTACCGGTGTCGGTAAAACCTATCTTGCACAAACGCTTGCCAAAACATTGCGTGTTCCCTTTGCTATTGCGGATGCTACTACACTTACCGAGGCGGGTTACGTAGGCGAGGACGTGGAGAATATTCTCCTTCGTTTAATTCAAGCAGCGGATTTTGATATTACGCTTGCCGAACGCGGTATTATTTATATCGACGAGATCGATAAGATCGCGCGCAAAAGCGAAAACCGTTCTATCACTCGAGATGTATCGGGCGAGGGCGTGCAACAGGCACTTTTGAAAATTCTTGAGGGAACTGTTGCAAATGTTCCTCCGCAGGGTGGCAGAAAACACCCGAATCAGGAATTTATCCAGATCAACACAAAGAATATTCTCTTCATCTGCGGCGGTGCCTTTGAGGGGCTTGAAACGCTGATTGAAAAGCGCAAGGGCAACCAAACCGTTGGATTTGGCGGTGAGATTCTCAAGAAAGCCGAAAAGAAAAAGGCGGGGCTTTACCGCGATGTATTGCCACAGGATATTGTAAAATATGGCCTTATCCCTGAGCTTGTGGGGCGTGTGCCTGTGATCGTTTCTCTCGATGAGCTTGACCGCGATGCCTTGGTGCGCATCATCAGCGAGCCAAAAAACTCTCTTGTACGTCAATATGAAAAGCTTTTTGAAATGGACGGAGTAAAGCTTTCCTTTGCAAAGGGGGCACTTGAGGCGATCGCCGAGTTGGCACTTGAACGCAACACCGGTGCACGCGGCCTGCGTGCCATTATGGAAAACCTGATGCTGAGCACGATGTATGAGATCCCTGCACGCAAGGACGTAGCCGAGGTGCGTATCACACCGAAATCGGTCAAAGGTAAGGAAAAGCCGCAATATATTTTATTGCGAGATGTGCTTCCTGCGGCAGAATAAAAAATGAAGTGGCTGTTGAAATTTCCGACAGCCACTTTTCATCTGTTTTTCAGTTCTTTTCCCGAGCAACCCGTTGATTTTTTTGCTGTAATATGTTATAATATATTATAATAATTTGTATGGTATAGGAAAAGCTGTGTTCCCCATATAGTGTTTTGGGGGTGACATGATGAAGGGCTTTGTACCTACAAGCTATGAAAACCTTGGTGCACGACTTGCCATTCGGTATATGCTGTTTTATGCTTCCGCTGTTATAATTGGTGTACTAACCGCTTTACGTGGCGTTGCGCTTTTCTTCACGGCGCGCCTTGAGGTTATGGCTTTTTTATTTGTGCTGCTTGCAGCGGGTGCCGCACTTTTGACGGTAAGCAACACCTATCTTTTGATTTTAACTGCCATAAAAGGATTTTATGATGCACAGCTGATGTTTCGCATTACTTTTTTTGTGAAAGGCGGATATGTCGGCTTTTGGGAATGGAACGGTTGTTTTTTTCTGACAGCCGCCTCATTTGTTTTGTTTTTACTTGCGGCAACAAATGCAGCTCGGTTTTCCTTTGAAAGTAACGCGCGCGATCTTGTACTGATTCTTTCAAAGCCGTTTGCAAAATATCTAATAGAGTCGCTGCTTTTGATTGCATTGGCTACGCTTCTTTATCTACTTTGGCCGCATTTGCTGGCGCTTATGCCGGCTCTTTGATTTTAACGGAAAGGAAAAAATATGGGAAACACACAAAAACCGTGGTCCTTTTTTAACAAAGAACGCCCTGATGCTGTGGCAGAGGATACCACGCCAACGCTCAAATTTTTCTTTAAGCTCCTTTGGCGAAAGGCTGCAAAGCTTTTAACACTCAATTTAATGATGGTTTTTCAGATCATTCCTATTGTCGTCGCCATTTTGGTTTATTTCTTCGGTGCCACCACACCAACCGTTGAGCATGCGGCTTATGCGCCCTTACTTGGTACATATATTGCAGGCGGCTCACCCGCTGCCGCTACTTTACTCGGTGCGTTTGGTCAACAGCTAAATGTTCCTGTTATGACAATGGGACGTTTGATCGTCATTGGTAGCATGATCGCTCTTACCGTGCTTACATGGGGCTGGCAGAATGTTGGTGCCGCTTATAACATGCGCAGCTTGGTTCGCGGTGACTCAACATTTTTATGGTCGGATTATTTTTATGCCGTGCGCCGTAATTTTAAGCAAGCGTTTTTGTTTGGTATTCTTGATCTTCTGATTATCTTTGTGTTGCTTTGCGATATCCTGTTTTTCTTTCCTCTATCCACGAATTTAGGGTACAGCTTAATGTACGGGCTTGTATTGGCACTCGGGATTATTTATCTCGTGATGCGCTTCTATATTTACCCCATGATGATCACGTTCGATCTTTCGATCTATAAATTATTCAAAAATGCCCTGATCTTTACCATGCTTGGCTTTAAACGAAACCTTATAGCAGTTCTTGGAATTTTTGCTATTCTGGTATTGAATATCGTGGCTATTTTCTGGGGGCTTTCTGTTGGCTTCTCTGTGCCGCTTGTTCTACCCTTCTTTTATCTTTTGGCCTTGCTTGGCTTTATTTCTATGTATGCCGCTTATCCCAATATCAAGCGATACATGATCGACCCGTATGAAACAAGCGACAGTAGTGAGGATGCATCCGAAGTCATCACCCCTGAAGCAAACGACTAACCGTTACAAATTCAAATCCCGACTCCTGTAGCATCGGTATGATTCGCCGAAGCACTGCAGGGGTCGGACTGTTTTTACCGATAAAATCGTGCATTAAGATAATAGAACCGTCCTTAACATTCTCTTTCACGTTTTTACAAATTTCTTCAATTGGCGTATGCGCCCAATCCCTTGTGTCCACGCTCCACATTACGATGATATAACCCTTTTCTTCACACAGCCTTTTAATATCCTCATTAAATACGCCTTCCGGTGGGCGAAAAAGATGCACATCCTCCCCTGTGCATTTTTGAATGGCATCACTGCAGGACAAAATATCCTCAACCAAAATACTGCCGTTTGTATTGACGGTATGATAGTGATGATAGGTGTGATTGCCGATCTCGTGCCCTTCCGCCAATTCTCTTTTTACAATTTGAGGATAGGCTTCTACATTAGCACCTACCGCAAAAAAGGTTGCTTCCACACCAAACTCTGCTAAAATATCAAGAATTTTTGGCGTATAACGTGGATGCGGACCGTCGTCAAAGGTGAGTGCCACTCTTTTCTTTTCACTGTTGCCTGTATGGCGATATACGATCTTAGGTGTGGCAAAGGATTGAATTGAAAATAGGAATAACAGGAATATCGCCAATATCAGCGCAAGAGCACGTTTGCTTTTTACCTTGCAAAGCATAATTCATCAAGCGTACCAAAGCGGTACCCCTCATTTTTTAAGGTGCTGATCAACTCGGGTAAAATTTCGGCATTTGTGGCGGAGGTTGGATGCAGAAGTATCACGGCGCCGTTGTGCATGTGTGTGAGGATCTGTGAAAGTGCCGCGGAAGGCTGCGGTTGCTTGTTGTTATCCCAATCTGCATAGGCAAAGCTCCAGAATACGGTTTTATAGCCAATGGATTGCACCGTTTCCAGCATTTCAAGTGAAAAGCTACCCTCAGGAGGCCTAAAATAAGGCTTGGTACCGCTTCCCGTAACCGCTTCTACTGCTTTTTCAAGTGAAATGATCTCCTCCTTGATTTTTTCCTTTGAAGCGTTTGCAAGATTGGGATGGCTTGCAGTATGATTGCAAATTAAATGCCCTTCTTCCGCCATGCGAAGAAGCAAATCACTGTTTTTTGTTACAAAATGCTTTAAAACGAAAAAAGCACCCGGTGTTTGCGTTTCCTTTAGTGTATTTAGCGTTTTTTCTACGTTGCCGTTCTCGTATCCCACATCGAAAGTAAGGTATACCACCTTGTCGGGATTGCTATCGTCATGCCTATGATCAATATAAACGCCGCCGTGGTTTTCTACAAAGGAAAGATCGGGTGGAACTAAAGCTTGCTTGTGATCCTTATTTCTTGTAGTATACCAATGAATTTCCTTGGTGGGCACAGCATAGATCTCACACCACAACACGCTAACACAAAGCGTTAACATGCATAAAAATGATATAATTTTTTTCATTACTGTTCTCCTTCCTGTATTTCTTATACTATTTTGTGTCGCTTCTTTTTTTTAACACAACGCAATTTTTGGCGCAAAAAGAAGGGGCTGCCTCAAATTTGCAATTTGCGGCAGCCCCTTCTTTTTTATTGCATTTATTTTTTTTCGGCATCAAATTCTTCAATATGCTGCTTGATATAGTGATAGATCCTACCCTCAAAGCAGCGTTTGTTTTTTTGAAAAAACGGTGCTACACGGGCTTGCAGACGTTCAAAATCACATTTCATTTCAAAAATAACATCTGCCATTTCCTTGTCACCGCCTGCCTTGACAGCGCGGCAAACAGCCGCAACTGTTTTTTTGTCAGAAGCATGAAAAAGTGCCAAAACGTCATTTTCGGAAAGCTGTGACATGTCATAAAGCATTCGAAAAGCTATGGGGGTTCTGTAAGCGGGCTCTGCCTGCATTGCCATTTCAAGATTTTTCGGGATCCCGTTCCACAGGTCAAGAGAATTTTCCGCGTAGGCAGAGATGTAATATGTAAGATTATCGTTGATAAAGGCAAAGGTAAGCTCGTCGGGAGTGAGGGTTATCCCTCTGCGACGGTCGTACAAAAAATAATTGGTGTGCGTTTTCGAAATGCGGTGTGCAAGATACAGACACACACAGCCGCCCAGCAAGCTAACTCCCGCCATAACGCCAAAAAAGATCGAAAGCCCCTTGCTTTTCACTACACAAGTCAAAACAAAGAAGATCATTGCCAGTATGGATGAAACAAAAGCAAGATACTTGATTTCCTTAAATGAAAACTTATTTTCTTTCATAATGCGACCTCGTTTTATATTTTTTTCAATTTCGCATAGGTTTCCATGAGCTTCTTTGTGCCCTTGGTATCAAAAGCGATCTCATAGAGATAATCGCTGCCCATCTTTTGGACTGCTAAAATCTCTCCTTTTCCAAACAGTGCATGCATCACACGGTCCCCTGCTGCAAAAGATGCTGCGCTTTCGGCTTTAGGTGTGCGCGTAGGACCTACAGTGATGCGGTCGGCAGCTGCCACACGCATGCCGTTATGCTGCGGTGCGCTTGCCACAGCGTGTCCTGCAAATCCGGTAGAATTTCCCCAAGTATGAGCAGGCTTTGGCAATTCAAGCAGCTCTTCGGGGATTTCGGCAAGAAAACGTGAGGGCGGATTTGCACCTGTTCTACCATACAGCATACGTGATTTTGCGTGTAAAATATACAATTCATTTTTTGCGCGCGTGATCGCCACATATGCCAAACGTCGCTCCTCCTCGATCTCCTCAGGGCCTCCCATTACAGTTTGAAGTCCCGGGAATATTCCCTCCTCAAAGCCCGGCAAAAAGACCTGAGGAAACTCAAGTCCCTTTGCGCTGTGAATCGTCATAAGGATAACTGCATCCGCAGTATCGTCATAGCGATCTACGTCTGCAACAAGTGCAGTTTCTTCAAGAAATTCAACCAACGACGGGGTGTCGGTATTGCTTTGATATTCCACAACGTTTGAAATAAATTCGTCAAGGTTATCAAGTCGGTCCGCTTCTTCAGGGCCCATATCCTCAATCATCTGGCGGTAGCCCGTGCGGGTTAGCACTTCCCTTACAAAATCATCCAGCGCCATAACGGTTGAAAGTGCTGTCAGCTCATTGATAAGCTTTGTGAAGCCGATCAGTGTTGCAGCGGAGCGAGAAAGCGCCATGTACTGATCTGCGCGCTCCATAATATCAAACATGCTAACACCTTCGATCGCCGCGATCTCCTGTACGGCAGCCAAGGTTTTGTCCCCGAGCTTGCGGCGCGGTTCATTCACAATGCGCAGGAGTCTGTCTTGATCCTCGTGATTGTTGATAAGCTGTAAGTAAGCCACCAGGTCGCGAATTTCCTTGCGGTCGGAGAATCGAATGCCACCAAGCATGCGGTAAGGTATGGCACTTCTTGCAAATGCCATTTCCAGTGCGTTCGATTGCGCGTTAGTGCGATACAAAACGGCAAAATCACGGTAATGCAAGCCTTCCTTTGCCACCTTACTCACGATCGTATCGATAATCACGCGTGCTTCGGCATTTTGATGATCGGGATTTAAAAGATGTATTTTACTCCCCTTTCCGCGATCGGTCCAAAGCGTTTTTCCCTTTCTGCCCTGATTGTGTGCAATCACTGCATTTGCGGCATCAAGAATAGATTGTGTAGAACGGTAATTCTGCTCAAGGCGGATGACCTTGGCATCACTGAACACACGGTCAAAGTTCAAGATATTGGCAATGGTTGCACCGCGGAACTTATAAATACTTTGGTCATCGTCACCAACCACCATTAAATTGCGCCAGCCACCCGAAAGCAAAGCGGTAAGGCGAAACTGTGCTTCGTTGGTATCCTGATACTCGTCAACCGAAACATATCGAAATTGGCTTTGATAGCTTTGCAAAATTTCCTTGTTTTGCTCTAAAAGCTGCACCGTGCGGCAAATGATATCATCAAAATCCAGTGCATTGGAGGCGGCAAGGCGTTTTTGATACGCCGCGTATACCTTTGCTATGGTTTTCATTCGATGATCGTTTCCCATTTCGAGCTCAAATACCTCGGGCATGATCATTCTATCCTTTGCACGGCTAATATAGGTAAGAGCCGTTTTGTGCGAAAGCACCTTTTCGTCTATATTTAATTCCTTTAAAACGGCCTGTATGGCTTTTTTGCTGTCATCCGCATCGTAAACAGAAAATCCCTCACGCAGTCCAGCTGCCTCACTGTAGCGACGCAGGATACGCATACAAACAGAGTGAAAGGTTCCCGCCCAAATACCGGTCGTTACCTCGGGATCCTCGGGAAAGGCGGCGGAAAGTCTTGCCTTGATCTCACCTGCAGCCTTATTGGTAAAGGTTATGGCAAGCATACGCCAAGGGGGACACGGATTGTTGGCAAATTCGGAAAGCAACCCCTCAAGCTCGCTTTTGCTCATATCAGCATTCACTGCCGTTTCCAATACTGCAACGTGTGCAGGGTCAAGGTCAAAAGGAACGTAATCACTAAGATATGCATTTCCAAACCGGATCATATATGCAATGCGATGAACAAGCACCGTGGTTTTTCCACTACCGGCACCCGCCAAGATCAGCAACGGACTGTTGATATGATAAATTGCCTCGCGCTGCTCGTTGTTTAGCGACCTGTAATAACGGTCAAACAAGGCGCGCTTTGCCAAAAGATAACGTTTATTTAGCTCTGACATGATATGTAAAACCTCACTTTAGCTACATAAAAAGCAAAAGCAGGGGCGAACAAGCGCCCCTGCCCCCCGATTTTGGGGAAATATCGTTTTAGCGATATTGGTTGTTCTTGTTCTGGATCTGATTCTGGTTCTGGTTCTGATTGTTATTCTGGTTGTTGTTGTGATTGTTCTTGTTCTGGTTCTGATTCTGGTTCTGGTTGTTGCTCTGGTTATTCTTGTTCTGGTTTTGATTTTGATTTTGATTATAGTTCTGCATCACACAAATCTCCTTTAAATTCGAGCACACAAGGTGTTCGAGGATAGTATGTGGAGGTGCAGATTTAATTATTCACTCAAACATAAACCGTTCGCCGATCTTTGCAAAAGCAAGCGTAAGCGTATAGGACATATACACAGCAAAAAAGATGGCAAGTATAAAATCCGGAACCCACAGTCCTTCCATAAAACGGGAAAAATAACGCAGAGATTCGGTATTGGGCCATGTTTTAAAATAATCGAAGAAGAAGGAGAGCAATGCGCTGAGAAAGCCAAAAATATAGCATTTGATAAACTGCCAATCAAATTCCTCGCGAATTTTAAGTTCATGCCGTGCCTCAAAATCCACATCCGCGTGTTCGGGCAGATAGCCGCCCCATTTTATAAGAACGGCACGCAGTGCAAGGATGAGAAACAGCAAAAGCACAAGAAAGCAAAAAAGCTCTGCAAGCGACCACATCCACATAATTTGATATTGCTTTGCCACAGCTTCGCTGCGCGAAATATCTCCGCCGACGTGCTCAGACACAAACAAATAAGACTTGTGCGAGGAAATATTTGCTACTACGGTATACAGCACTGCCGATAGCACAGCCGGCAAATATACCTTGCGTGAAATTCCAAGCAAAAGCACACCGCAAAGAATGAGGCATCCGCCTACGGTATCGGGAATGATATTCCAATAATCAAGATAGAAATCGGTTAGAAAAAACAAGCCTGTGGCAATGAGGCAAAATGCGACAAAATATCTTGCCTTGACACGCGTGCCGGGATGCTCTTCCATAAAGGAAACATATCGCTCGTTTAGTGCTTGCAAAAAGACCTTTTCCCTCAAAAGTCTGCAAAAATACACGATCAGTGCGCAAAGCCAATAAAAGCCGAGTATCGCAACGGGAATTACGGCAAGCGCACGCATTAAGCCGATATAATTATAAAGACGTACAAAGTCGGAATCCGCGTATGTACTGTTTAGCAAAGCTGCAAATTCAGGTAAAAGCAGGATCGCTTCCTTTGCAATCACAAAAAATACGGTAAAACGTGCAAACAATTCTGTGCGAGAGCGACCTTGACGCTTTACGGCACACAAGCTCTCACACTCATATGTATCGGCAAACCAAGCAAGACCGTTAAACAAGGTGCGCATGGCGTGCACAGCAAATACCGTTCCAAGCGTAGCGCTTAGAAAAGCCACGATCAGTAAAAGCACCTCTTGCTCTCCCAAGGCACTGTTGCCAAATACAAACAACAGCAGAACCTGCTTTGCAGCATCGATCAAAGCCAATATTAAAAAGCTGCGCTGCGCTTCCTTCATCGGCAATGAAATACGAGAAAGCGGAATAAGACCTATAGCAATCAGTAGACATCCGATAAAATCGGGCAAAACGTCAATTGCCGCAAAGTAGGGATTAAAAAAGAAGCAAAGCCCGACAAGTACGAGAATAAATCTTTTAGTCATTCTTTTTCTCCTTTGAGCTATTTGACACTTCTATGTCGCTTCCTTCGGGTAAAATATCGCGCAAGCAACGGAAAAAGAGCCATAAATTTAAAAATACGCAAAGATACCGCAGAATCGTGATCGGTAACACAAATGCCGTGGCATGCGCCGTGATAACGGCAAGAGGTAGCTTAACAATAAAAAACAGAGTGTGATAAATGGCAACAAACGTCAAATTTCGCCATGCCGCGCTTTGAATGCCATACAGTCCAAGCTCGCTCGATAGTGAGGCGATACTCCACAAGATCAACAGGCTTAAGGTAAGCGTATACACCAAATATATCCATTCTACTACGTTGAATACTGTGCCACCAAGAGCTTCAAGCCGGGGAAATATACCAATCGATACAAGGCTGTAAAGAGTGTAATACAATCCAAAAAGAGATGAGGGTAAGGAAAACAGCCACGAAAAATAAAACCGTTTGTGATAGGGAGCCAACCGATACAGCCCAACCGTAATCATCGCAAATCCGGGTATCATTGCCACCGAAAAAAACGATATTACAGGCAAAATGTTGGCTAAAAAATATCCGATCAACAATAATCCAAAGCCCATTTTCGGTCTTCTCCCCTTTACACTTATCCTATAAATTTAATTGCCATTTCCCTGTGTCGCGCCGCAGCATTTCTTGTATTTTTTTCCGCTGCCGCAAGGACAAAGATCATTTCTTCCAACCTTCTCTGCCTTGCGCACCACGATCACCTTTTTCTTTTGTGTGCTTTTATCCCCCGCAAGATTTTCCTGCAAGGGCTTTGCAAGCTGTACACGCTTTATGGGCTGTGTGCGCGGGATCACGGTCAGAACGTGACGAACGGTTTCGTCGCGAATATCGTTGATCATGTTGTCAAAGAGGTCAGCACCCTGTAAGCGATATTCATTTACGGGATCACGTTGTGCATATGCCTGCAAGCCAACACTGCCCTTAAGATCATCCATGATATCAATGTGCTCCATCCAATGGCTGTCAACAGCTTGTAACAGGAGTGAGCGCTCTACCTCGCGGAACACCTCGCTGCCAAAAAGCTTTTCCTTTTCGGCGTATACACCCTCGGCGCGTGCCGTTAAAAACGCAGTAAGCTCAGCCGGCTTTTTCATTTGCGCAAAAATATCCTCAAGAGATTCCTCGGGCTTTAAGAGATAGGATTTATAAAGAGCCTCCAAGCCCTCAAGATTGCGCGTTTCCTCGCTGCCGTCGCCCAAAAAGTGTGCTACGTTTTCCTCAATGGTGGAACGGATCATTTGCAAAATCGTTTCCGAAATATCCTCTCCGTTTAGCACCTCAAGGCGTTGTCGGTAAATAAGATTGCGCTGCTGGTTCATCACATCATCATAGGTCAGCACGTTCTTGCGGCGCTTGAAATGAACATCCTCGATCTTCTTTTGCGAATTTTCAATCAACCCCGACAGTATCGTTGCACTGATCGGTTGATCATCGGGCAAGCCGATCCTTGTAACAAGCGATTTTACGCGATCGATATTATGACCGAACAAACGCATCAAATCATCTTCAAGAGAGAGGAAAAACCGTGATTCACCGGGATCGCCCTGGCGCCCCGAACGGCCGCGAAGCTGGTTGTCGATACGGCGGCTTTCGTGTCGCTCGGTACCGAGAATATAAAGACCGCCCGCCTCGCGCACACGTGCAGCCTCCGGCTCGATCTCGCGCTTGAAATGCGCGTTTAGATCATGAAACGTTTCGCGTGCGGCACGCACCTCATCATCATCGATATCCGTAGTACCCGTTGCCATAACGATCAGCTCCTCGGAAAAGCCCTGCTTACGCATTTCATTCTTGGCTAAAAATTCCGAGTTGCCGCCGAGCATGATATCGGTACCGCGCCCTGCCATGTTGGTGGAAATGGTAACGGCACCAAACTTGCCTGCCTGTGCTATGATCTCTGCCTCGCGCTGATGGTGCTTGGCATTGAGGACGTTATGGCGCACACCCTCGCGCTTCAGGCGGGCGGAAAGCTCCTCGGATTTATCTACACTTACCGTACCCACAAGCACGGGTTGTCCCTTGTCGTGGCATTCCTTGATCTGCTTAACAATGGCATCGATCTTGCATCTGGTATCTTTATATACCACATCGTTTTGATCAATGCGGATCATGGGCATATTGGTGGGCACCTCTACCACGTCAAGTGCATATATTTCACGGAATTCCATTTCCTCGGTAAGAGCCGTACCCGTCATACCCGAGAGCTTGGTATACATACGGAAATAATTTTGGAAGGTGATCGTGGCAAGCGTACGGTTTTCCTTTTTTACCTCTACACCCTCTTTGGCTTCAATGGCTTGATGCAGCCCGTTTGAATAACGTCTGCCGGGCATAATACGACCTGTAAATGCATCTACGATCATCACACCGTTTTCGTTGACCACATAATCCACGTCACGCTTCATCACACCCCATGCATGAATGGCCTGGTTCACATGATGTGCAATCTCGGAATTGGCGGGATCGGCAAAGTTTTCAAGCTCAAAAAATTCCTCTGCGCGCTTGGCACCGCGCGGCGTAAGAATGGCATTGTGCCCCTTTTCATCCACCAAGTAATCCGCTTCGATATCGTCTGTGGCTTCCTTGTTATCCACTTCCTTTCGCACAAGCTTGGTCATGGTACGCACCAGCGTATTGGCACGCTCGTAAAGATCGGTGGATTTTTGACCTGCACCGGATATGATCAAGGGTGTACGTGCCTCATCAATTAAGATCGAGTCTACCTCGTCTACAATGGCAAAGGCATGACCGCGCTGTACCATATCATTTTTATAGACCACCATATTATCGCGCAGATAATCAAAGCCAAACTCGTTGTTGGTGCCATAGGTAATATCCGCTTCATACGCCGCCTTTTTCTCGGCAGGGCTGACGCCGTGCACCACAAGACCTGTAGAAAGCCCCATAAAGGCATAGACTCTCCCCATTTCCTCGCTGTCGCGGCGCGCAAGATAATCGTTCACCGTAACCACGTGCACACCCTTACCGGCCAAGGCGTTGAGGTAGGCAGGCATAGTTGCTACCAGTGTTTTTCCCTCACCGGTTTTCATTTCGGCAATGCGTCCTTGATGCAAAATAATTGCGCCAAGTAATTGTACGTAAAAGGGACGCTTGCCCAGCACGCGTTCATCTGCTTCACGAACAGCGGCAAACGCATCGCAAAGGATATCGTCTAAGGTTTCCCCTGCTGCAAGACGTTCCTTTAGATCCACTGTAACATGAGCCAGCTCCTCGTTGGAGAGTGCTGCGTATTTTGGTGCTAACGCTTCGATCTCATCGGCTACGCGCTTCAGCTTTTTTATTTGGCGGTCACTGTACGTGCCGAAAATTTTACGAAAGAGTCCCATATTTTCCTCCGAGTATAAACAAATTATATTTATTATACTACATATCATGTTAAATTTCCATACTCAGCACAAAAAATTTGCAAATTATTTTCTCTTCACTTGCAAGTTTCAAAGAAATCAGCTATAATGAAAGAAGCAAAAATAAAGGAGATCGCTATGCCCAAGATACATATTGTTTTGTTTGAGCCGGAAATTCCGCAAAATACGGGCAACGTGGCAAGGACCTGTGCGGCAACCGGAGCCGCGCTTCATCTCATTCGCCCCCTCGGCTTTACCATTGATGACAAAAAGCTAAAGCGCGCGGGGCTCGATTATTGGGATAAGCTGGATATTACGTACTATGACGGGCTTGCCGATTTTTTAATGAAGCACGGTGATAAACCGATCTATTATTTTACCACAAAGGCAAGAAACACCTATGCCGACGTTCGGTATCCCGACGAGGTGTTTTTGATGTTTGGCAAGGAGAGTGCGGGGCTTCCCGAGGAGCTTTTGTTTTCGCACCCCGAAACAGCCGTGCGCATTCCGATGCGTGACAAGCTTCGCAGCTTAAATCTTTCCAACTCCGTGGCGATCGCCGTGTATGAGGTGCTCAGGCAAAGTGCCTTTGCGGGGCTTTCGGAGGTCGGCAGCTTAACGAAATACGATTGGGATCTTGCATATGAACAGTAAGATTATGATTGCCATGAGTGGCGGCGTTGACAGCGCGGTTTCGGCATATCTCGCCTCTCGTGACCGCACAGCCTGCGGTGTAACCATGCGCCTTGCCTTTGACCAAGATGAACACGCAAAAACGGCGGCACAAGACATAAAGGATGCGGCAAGCACCTGTGTGGCACTCGGCATACCGCACGTTGTGGCAGAGCTTTCGAAGGAATTTCGCGCACTGGTGGTAAACGCCTTTATACGCACTTATGAGGAAGGAAAAACCCCAAACCCTTGCATTGACTGCAATAAGGAGATCAAATTCGGTGCCCTTTTGCGCTTTGCCAAGGAACAGGGCTTTGACCGCCTTGCCACGGGTCATTATGCACGCATTGAAAAAAACAGCGAAGGCAGATTTTTGTTGCGCCGCGCCAAGGATCTTACCAAGGATCAGACCTACGTGCTTTATACGCTTTCCCAAGAGGTACTTTCTCAAGTAGAATTTCCTTTGGGCAATATGAGCAAGGCCGAGGTGAAGGAGGTTGCCGCAGCACAAGGCTTCGCCGCAGTGCACAGGAGCGAGAGTCAGGATATTTGCTTTGTTCCCAACGGAGATTACGCCGCTTTTATTGAGAATTACAGCGGCAACGCCCCCCGCCCCGGTAAATTTTTGTCACTTGACGGAAGAATTTTGGGGGAGCATCGCGGCATTGTGCATTACACAATCGGTCAGCGTAAAGGGCTTGGAATTTCTCTTGGCAGACCCGCGTTTGTGGTATCAAAATCTGCCGCTGACAACACCGTAACGCTTGGCGCGAACGAGGATCTGTTTACTCGCCGTCTTACGGTCGAGCACATTAATTTCATTCCGTTTGATGAATTGAGATCCCCTCTTACACTTCTTGCAAAAGCGCGCTATCGCCAAGAGGCGGCACCTGCGCGTGTAGAGCAAACCGGAAAAGACGAGCTCACGGTTGAATTTCATGAACCGCAGCGCGCGATCTCACAGGGACAGTCCTTGGTACTGTATGACGGTGATTACGTTATCGGTGGCGGTAAAATTATATAAAATACGGCGAAGCCACGCATATGGCTTCGCCGTGTTTTTATATAATCGCGCGCCTGCGCCAAAAGGTATCCTCGGTGTGTGCCGGGCAAACGTGATTATACGGCATCACATCCAATCCTATGCCAAAATTTTGCTTGGTTTCGTATTTGTTCGCATAATATGGCTCATTTTCAGACAATTCCCGTTCTTTTTTGACATATGCTCCCCCATAGGAATACGGCGCGTCAAGCACTCTGATTTGGCGAGGAAAGCTTCTTGTCACACGCAAAAGTGCAGTTTTGTGGCAATGCTCCGCAGGGCAATTTTCGGTAGCGACCCCTCCGCACTCACAATAATCGATCAGTGTATGACATTGGCATGCGGTGTGCGGCTCGGTTCCTTTTTTAAAGTATCCGATCTCTGCACGGTCTCCGCGCGGATCAAAATAGCAAGCGTCGCTCATCAGCTGTCCCGAATCCTTGCAGTAACGTGCCATAACGATTCCCGGTGCGGTTTTAAACTGCCCTTCACCGATTCCAACCGCATCAACGGCACGCTGCATCACAGCATCCCAAATGCCAAGGGCGTGATTTCCACTGATGTCTGCTACAGACTTGGGGTATTCATACCCGTACCAAACACCGCAAAGCAGATCGGGAGTGTATCCGATAAACCACTTGTCGCAATTGTTACTGCTGGTTCCCGTTTTGCCCGCCACGTCTACTCTTTCCTTCAAGGTAATTGCTTTTCCCGTACCCTCACGTACAACGCGACGAAGCATCATTGTCATAATTGAGGCAGTGTCCTCGCCAAGCACGCGACGCTCGTGACTTTCATTCGTAAGCAACAGCTCGCCTTTACTGTCAAGAACCTTATAGTAGCTACGCGTTCCCTCGTACAGTCCATTGTTTGCCAATGCAGTATAGCCGCCAAGCATTTCGCGCAGAGTCACGCCCCTATATTGCTGACCGAGTGCCAATGCTGCAGCTCCGAGATCCTTTTGCGCATCAAGCGAGGTAAAGCCGAGCTTATCGCGCAAAAATCGGTATGATTCCTGCGCCCCAAGCCTTTGCAGGACCGAAACCGAAACGGTATTGACAGAATGGGTAAGTGCTGCGTTTACCGTCGTTAATCCGCGATAAATATCGGGCGAATTGCGTGGCCAAGGCGCACCGTTTTGTCGAAAGAGCTGCGGCACGTCGTCAAAAACACTGGCGTAGTTGATCAAATTTCTTTCAAGCGCAGGTGCGTAAACCGCCAAGGGCTTGATGACCGATCCCGAGGGGCGTTTGGTGTCGGTGGCGTAATTTTGAATGCGATTGGAGCTCTTTTTACCTGTAGCCCCCGCCATTGCCAAAACATCTCCGTTTTTGGGATTTACAATCATAATAGAGCTTTGCGCTTGCTCTCCGCCTTGATGCACGGGAAAATTTTTTGTGTTTTCATAATACTCGGTAACAATTTTTTGCAGATCCTCACGCATTGCAACATATATCTTTAATCCGCCGCAATATACAAGCCTGCTTGCCTCTGCTTGTGTATACCCCTTTTCCTTTACCAAAGCGGCAATAACATCGGATATCGCAAGATCGGCGTACCAAGAGTTCACTCTCCCCGTCATCGCCTCTCGATTGATCGACAGCACCACTTCACACATAACCGCCTCATTATAATCGGCTTCGCTTATCATTCCCTGTAAGAGCATTTCGTTTAAAATAAGATCGCGGCGTGCACGGTTGTGCTCGGGATGTCGTATGGGATCATATTTTGTGGGGTTGTTGGTAATAGCGGCAATACTGGCACATTCTGCCAGGGTTAGCTCGTTTGGCTCCTTTGAAAAATAAGCATTGGCGGCAGTTTTTACACCGTAGCAATTCTGTGCCAAATTTACCACGTTAAGATATTGCTCGAGAATCGCATTTTTAGATAGCTTTTTTTCCACCTTTGCCGCGCGCATCAGCTCTCCGACCTTGCGCGAAAGCGTTTTTTTGCTATCACCCGTAAGATTTTTTACAAGCTGCTGTGTAATGGTTGACCCGCCAAACTTACTCTCCTGCTCCCCCGCCAGATAGCTGCGCACCGCAGAGGCCGTTCTGATCCAGTCGATACCGCCATGATCATAAAAGCGCTTATCCTCAATGGCAATAAAAGCATTTTTTAGATTTTCCGGTATTTGCGAGATCGGGCAGTAGAGCGCATTCTCATAACCGCTGACACGGTCGCTTACCAGCTCTATCTCTTCCCCGTTTTGATCGTAGCAATATAACCTTGTTGTACGATCTCTCACACCAATGGCAAAGAGCTCCTCTTTCAAATCGCTTTGCGGAACCGCACGCGCCCAAATTGCGCCCACAGCGACCGCGAGCGACAAAACTATCAGTAGTGTAAGTGTGCAGGAAAGGAAAAATATCGCAATCCTGCTTTCCTTTCTTTTTGTATGCAAAAAAATCACCCCCGCTTGGCTTTAGTTTGCCGCCAAGCGGGGGGATATCATACTTGTTTCTATATGGGAAGATGCACGGATTTTGTCATTTCAACACAACATTTTCCTTGCCCAAAATGTCGCACAATTCACCAAGTGTAAAGTGCGATAGCGCAAAACCCATTTCCTGCTTGTGATAGGTTTTGGTGGCGGTATCAAAGATTGATACCGGCAAATCTCCTTCAAAAATCTCAAGAATGTTGCGCACACGATGGAAAAGCGTATGATCAAGCGAGGGCACGCGCAAATAAAGGATGCGTGCTTTTTCAAGCGACACTTTGTTGGTGTCGCTTGTCTTCGCTTGCTTTGCTTCTTGTGTTTTTGCCGGCGTCTCTTTTTTCTTTTGGGGCTCCGATCCCTGCTGTGCTGTGCCGTTTGCGGGCAATTCACTCATACGAGAGATAATGATTTTTGGGGGCTCATCTTCCCTAAGAGATAGCTGTCCCTCAATGCGAACCACGTTATCGAGGAGGATTTGATCGGCAAATTTTTCGCGCATTTTAGGGAACGCTATACATTCCATCTCACCCATGCGATCCTCAACTGTGAAAAAAGCCATTTGCTCGTTTGACTTTGTGGTTTTATGGGTCAACGCCGTAATAATACCCGCCACGGTAACCGCTTGCCTGTCGGCAAAGGCTGTATTTTCTCCCTCGTCCGCATCACAGATCTTTTGAATCGGTATAATGTCGGTAGCTGCAAGTGCCCTTGAAAATCCGTCGAGCACGTGCCCAGAAAAATACATGCCCGCGGCCTCCTTTTCCTCGGCAAGCAGCTGCCGTAAGCTAAACTCGGGCAGCGCGGGATAAGTGATATTCACTTCCTCGCTGACCACGCTTGAAAACATATCAAGCTGACCGGTAAGATTTGTGCGATTCTTACTTTGCAGTTGATCGATCATTTGCTCATATACCGCCATGAGTCGACTGCGAAAAACGCCAAGCGTGTCAAACGCACCCGATTTGATCAGCGACTCGATCTGACGCTTGTTGAGATCATGCGAGGACATGCGCTCGAGAAAATCATAAAAGGAACGATAATTGCCACCGATCCTGCGCTCCTCTACAACAGCTTCCAGGAACTGTCTGCCTACGTTTTTCAGTGCCAAAAGGCCAAATCGGATATGATCACCGCAAACGCTGAAATTGATTTCCGAGGCGTTGATATCGGGCGGCAACACGCGCACGCCACGCTTGCCCACCTCGGCAATATAGGCGGCGATCTTGGGCATGTTTCCAAGCTCGGAGGTCAGCAATGCCGCAAAATATGCCTTTGGCGCATGCTCCTTCAAATATGCGGTCTGATAAGAAATGATCGCGTATGCCGCAGCGTGACTTTTGTTAAAAGCATAGTTGGCAAAGCTTGAAAGCTCATCAAAAAGCTCCCCTGCCAGCTCCTTGTCTATGCCGTTTTTCGCGCATCCGGAAAGAAAAGAGTCGCGTTCTGCTTCCATAACCGAGGCCTTTTTCTTTGCCATAGCACGGCGCACCACGTCTGCGTGACCGAAGGTATATCCGGCAAGCTCGCGAAAGATCTGCATCACCTGCTCTTGGTATACCACACACCCATAGGTGGAACGCAGTATTGGCTCAAGGTGAGGGATCTTATACGTAACCTTTTGCGGATTGTGATGATTTTCGACAAACACGGGAATTGAGTCCATGGGGCCGGGTCTGTAAAGTGCGATCGCCGCCACAATATCCTCAAAGCAGTTTGGCGCAAGATTGGCAAGCATTTGTCGCATGCCGCCCGATTCAAGCTGAAACACACCGGAGGTTGCGCCTCTGGCGATCAACTTATAGGTTGCCGTATCGTCAAGCGGAATTTTCCGAATATCAAAATCAGGGTTCTCGCGGCGCACCGATTTTACAGCATCGTCAATGATCGTAAGATAACGAAGCCCCAAAAAATCAAACTTTAAAAGTCCCAACGCCGCCACCGTATCCATATCGTACTGTGTGACTACAATGCCGTTGCTTGCCGCCAATGGCAAATACGAGGAAATCGGCTTTTCGGTGATCACAATACCTGCCGCATGGATCGATACATTGCGCGGCATCCCTTCCAGTGCCATGGCAAGATCAAGCAGCTTCTTGATCTCCTGCTTACCCTCGTACAGGCGTCTGAGCTCCGGTTGCTTTATCGCATCGGCAATGGTGATTCCCAGCTCACGCGGAATAGCTTTTGCTACTGCATCCACCTCTTGATACGAAATTCCCAGGGCTCTGCCGACATCACGCACTGCCGCACGCGCGGCAAGCGTACCAAAGGTAATAATTTGGGATACGTGCTCGCGCCCGTAACGGGCGGTAACGTATTTGATCACCTCATCGCGGCGGTTGTAGCAAAAGTCAACGTCAATATCGGGCATGCTGACGCGCTCAGGATTGAGAAAACGCTCAAAAAGCAGATCAAAGCGAAGCGGATCCACATCGGTAATGCCAAGAAAATATGCTACCACACTACCGGCACCGGAGCCACGCCCGGGTCCCACGGGAATGCTTTTGGATTTGGCAAAATTAACGTAATCCTGTACGATAAGAAAGTAATCCGCATATCCCATTTTCTCAATGACAGAAAGCTCGTATTCCATACGCTCTCGGTAAGCCATCTCACTGTAAATATCAAGCGACAAGCCCCCCGTAGCTTTTTTTATGTCAAAGCCCTTTTCGCTAAGATCCCGTAAATGTGCCACAGCGCTTGTCCTCTCGGGGCAAGGGAATTTGGGGAGATGATTTTGCGAAAAATCAAAGGTAAATTCACAGCGTTCTGCGATTTTTACGGTATTGGCAATCGCATCATCAAACCTACCGAAGAGCATTTGCATCTCTGCGGTGTCCTTATAATAAAACTCATCGGTTTCAAAGCCGATCGGACGCCCGTCGTCAAGCCTGCTATTCGTTTGAATACACATCAGTACAGCTTGCATTTCGGCATCGGTGCGCGTAAGATAGTGACAGTCGTTGGTGGCAACAAGGGGCAAACCACACGTCCTTGCCAACTTTAGTAGCATCGGCAGGATCTGCTTTTGTTCGGGCAAGCCGTGATCCTGTATTTCAATATAAAAATTATCCTTGCCAAAAATGGCAGCGTATTCACGGGCTGTTCTGCAAGCACCTTCAAAATCCCCCGCTACGAGCAGCTGCGGAATACGACCTGCAAGACAGCCGGAAAGTGCGATCAGCCCCTCGGCATGCTCGCGCAAGAGCTCGATATCAATACGCGGCTTGGTATAAAAGCCCTCGGTAAAGCTACGGGATACAAGCTCGATAAGATTGCGATATCCCACCTCGTTTTTACAAAGCAACACCAAATGATTGGGGTGCGCATCCAGTGTGGACTTGGCAAAGCGAGAGCGAGGCGCGACATAGACCTCACAACCAATGATCGGCTTTATCCCCTCTGCAACGCAGGCCTTATAAAACGCAACCGCACCATACATTACACCGTGATCGGTAAGGGCAACCGCATCGTGCCCGCACGCCTTGGCGCGCTTGGCAATATCACGAATGCGGCAGGCGCCGTCAAGCAGGCTGTATTCACTGTGCAAATGCAAATGTACGAATGAAGACACAAGCACACCTCCTTTGTTTTATGTTTCTTTGTTATGTAGCGTATCAGAAAATGCAATGATCTTTTGTAATCTGTGATTTAACCCCGATTTGGTAAGCGGTGGATTGTGTAACTTCGCAAGATAGGAAAGAGAGGCATCTGCATTTTCCTCGCGCAGTGCGGCGGTTTCCCGCAATTCCTGCGGTAAGGCATCAAAGCGTGCTGCTTGGCGAATAGCTGTGATCGCATCAAGCGCGCGCCCCGAGGCCTCAACCGATTTTCCAATATTTTTTGCCACACAGTTGGTCGCGCGATTTTCCTCATTTCTAATACCGCGCGTGATCTTTGCGTTCATCAATGTAAAAAGTGCGTTATTTGCACCAAGTGCCGAAAGTATTTCCTCAATGACGGCACTATTTTTAAAATAAATACCAAAGCCTGTGCGATGTATGCGACATTTCGCCTGCCAACCGTGCTGTTCAAGGAGCGAAACAAGAAACGCACGCCCCTCCTCCTCGTACACCTTAAACTCAAGGTGATAGCCCTTCTCGGGATCGGTAACAGAGCCGGCAGAAACAAAGGCACCGCGAAGGAAATGCACCGCACAACGTTCGCAACAAAAAATGGGGGCGGTAGTTGTAAGATCACTATATAAACGTTCGGAGGAAAAAAGCATCGTGCTCGCATCGATCAATGCTTCACCGCGATAGAGTTCGCGATATACGCGCGCGCACTCTTGGCGTGCGGCAAGGGTCGCTAACGATAGCACTACTGCACCACCCTTAGTCTGCGCGGCATTGAGAAAAAGCCCACGTAAATATGCTTTTTTACAGCAGGCTCTGCGCGGCGCACCCACAATCAATTCTTCCTTTAGCCGTAAAGAATAATTCATATCCTTCCTCCGTTAATTTTGCAATAAAGCTTCCTACAAGGACTCTATGTGCCCGGTTGGGATTTTTCAAAACCTAAAAATCGAATTTCCGTTGTCGCGTCAATCCCTTTTTTTCTTTTGACGATGCCCTTGATGCAATCGATCAATGTACATACATCCGCAGCCTTGGCACCGCCAAGATTTACGATAAATCCCGCATGCTTTTGAGAAACAGCCGCATTGCCGCAGCGCATGCCCTTTAGCCCCAATTCATCTATGATCTTTCCCATTGAAGCACCATTATTTATCCGCTTAAACACGCTCCCCGCACTTGGCAAAGAAACCGGTTGGGTTGCCTGACGGCGATTGAGCAACGCGTGCATCTGTGCCTGGATCTTATCAAGCTCCGAGGGGCAACGCAAAGCAAGGCAAGCGCGCAAAGCAACAATGTTTTCTTGTTGGAAAATACTATTTCGATAAGAAAAACTCAACTCTTTGTTAAATAATGTTCTTATTTCGCCCGTTTGGGGATGTAACACATCAACCCATTTCACAAGGCTTGCAAGGTCACTGCCATGTGCGCCCGCATTCATATAAACGCCGCCACCAAGTGTGCCAGGGATACCGCAAGCAAAGGCAAGGTCAAAAAAGCCAAGTGCTGCCGCCTTTTGTGCCAAGCGCGGCAAGGATATGCCGCACGCGGCGATCAGCTCACCGTTTTGCACCACCAAACCGTTCAGTGCTGTGGTTCGAATGAGCGCAATGGGTATGAAGGCATCTGCAAATAAAAGATTGCTTCCCCTACCGATCACCTCGTAAGGAACCCTTGTGTGCTCGCAAAGCAGAATTGATTCCACCAGCTCACCGATGCATTGCGGCTCTATCAAATACCGGCAAGCTCCGCCGATGCGAAAGGTGCATAGATCTGCTGTTTTTACGTTCTTTTGAAACCTAATATTCTTTCTTTTTAACGCTTCCTCAAAAAGCGTTTGCATCAGGAAAGCAACACAGGAGCCAACTCCTGCAGTGCTTTGATTTCATAGGTAATGGGCAAGGCTTCCCTGTTTTCAAGTCGGTGGGGATTATACCAACAGGTATCAAGTCCTGCGGCAATCCCCCCTTTTATATCGGATGTGAGTGAATCCCCCACGATCAGTGCGGTTTGGGGCGTAAACTGCGGTACACGCTCTGCCAGGGCCTTAAAATAACCGCTATGCGGCTTTTCAAAGCCAAGCTCCTCGGAAATAAAAATGTCTGAAAAATAGGGCTTCAGTTCACACGCCGAAAATCGCCTTCTTTGCACAGTTTTGATCCCGTTTGTAACAATATACAGACGGTAACGCGAGGCAAGTGCAGCACAGATCTCCTTCGCGCCTTCAATCAAGTATGACTTTTCGGAAAGGAACTCAAGATACATCCTTGCCATTTGCGGTACATCCACACGAAATCCAAAGGTTTTGCAAAATTCATCAAAACGCGCTTCTCTTAGTGCTTCCTTTGCAATTTCGCCGCGCTCCAATCGTTTCCACATGCGGTCATTGATCTCGCTATAAGCTTGGATCAGTGCGTTTGTGGGTGCAATACCGCAATAAGTGAGCGTGTTGGCAATTGCCTCACGCTCTGCACGCGAAAAATCAAAAAGCGTGTTATCTGCATCAAACAGGATCGCGCGATAAGCTGACAACCGTAACACCACCTTTTAAAATTTGTTCTATAAGCATTATAACCGAAAATTTAAAAAATTTCAACCCGGAAACAGACTATATTATGAATTTCTCTTGCATTTTAATACTAAATGTAGTATAATACTATTTAATAGTATTTAGGTGGAGGTGCTTTCATGCAGGTGATCGGTCTTACGGGCAGTAGCGGCGCAGGCAAAAGCGTTGCCGCCTCGATTTTTAAAAAACACGGTATTCCCGTAATCGATGCCGATCTTGTGTATCATGAAATTCTTGGCACGGACGGCGACTGTACCAAGGAAATTGCTGCGGCGTTTGGTCCCAACGTGTTGGACGGTAACGGGTTGATCTCAAGGCAAGCACTTGCAAACACGGTGTTTGGCAAGCCAAATACAGATGCCCTTTTGCATACTTTGAACACAATCACCCATAAATATGTTATGAGCGAAATCAAAAAAAGATTGCGCGAGCTAAAAGTGAACGGCACACATGCCGCCGTGATCGACGCGCCACTCCTTTTTGAAGCAAACGCTCATCTTGAATGTAATTTTGTGATCGGGTTGATTGCAGATCGGGCACTGCGCGCCGAGCGCATCATGGTGCGCGACCGTATTTCGCGTGAAAGTACCGAAAAACGCTTAAACGCACAAAAAAGTGATCAATTTTTCCGCGAACGCTGTGATTACATTCTCGAAAACAATACCGATGCAGCAAGCCTTGAAAGAAATCTCCTGGCACTGCTCGTTAAAACGGGGGTTTTATAGCGTGAGATACGCGGCATCTCGCAAACGGCTTATTACGGTACTGGCAATTTTTTTGTTGCTTGCAATCCTGTGCCTGTCCCTTGCACATTTTACAGATAAGCATCTTCGGCACAAACGTGAAAAAGCGGTTTACAGTATTGTTCTTGCGGCCGCTAACACTTACGGTGTTTCACCTGCCATGGTGCTCGCCGTGATCCGTACCGAAAGCGATTTTTATCAAGATGCCCATTCCTCGGCGGGGGCAGTTGGCTTAATGCAGCTGCTTCCTCAAACCTTTGTCTATTTAAGAGAGGAAAAATTAAAAGAAAATCTCACCGACAACGACCTTTGGAAACCTCAAGTGAATATCCGCTACGGAACCTACTATCTTTCCTACCTTTTCTCTCGCTTTGGAAATTGGCGGGTAGCTCTTGCCGCCTACAATGCGGGCGAGGGCCGCGTGGAGGAATGGCTTTCTGATAGCACGCTGTCCGACGGAGAGAATCTGCTTGATATCCCCTATCCCGAAACCGCACGCTACGTCACGGTAACGCTTGATGCTTACTGCGATTATCTTGAAAAATACAATTTTAAGGAGTAATTATGAACGCAAAAGAACTTTCCGAAAAGCTGCTATACCGCAAAAAAAGCGTTTACGAAAAAACCGATAAAAAAACGATCGACACAGCTTTTGACTATGCAAAGGGCTATGCTGCATTTCTTAACACCGCTAAAACCGAACGCGAAGCGGTATGCACTTCTGTAAAAATGGCTGAGGAAAATGGCTTTAGACCTTACACAATGGGTGCTCCCCTTAAGGCCGGAGATAAATACTACTACAACAACAGAGATAAAAACTTGTTTCTTTTCGTCGTTGGCAGCGAGCCGATCGAAAACGGCATTCGCATCAATGCAGCGCATATCGATGCACCGCGCATTGATCTCAAGCAATGCCCACTTTACGAAGACGGCGGCATGAGCTTTTTCAAGACCCATTATTACGGCGGCATTCGCAAGTATCAGTGGGTAGCAATCCCCCTCTCACTCCACGGTGTTATTGTAAAGGCTGACGGCACGCGTATTACCGTCAATATCGGCGAGGAGGAGGGTGATCCCGTATTTTATATCAACGACCTTCTCCCCCACCTCGGCCATGAAACCGATAAAAAGCCCCTTGGCGAGGCAATTCCCGGAGAAAAGCTTAACGTTCTCGTTGGCAGCCGCCCTTATGACGCTGCCGAGAATGAAGCCATCAAGTTAAATACGATGTATCTTCTGCACGAAAAATACGGCATTACAGAGGACGATTTTCTTTCTGCCGAGCTTTGCGTGGTACCCGCCTTCAAGGCACGGGATATCGGCTTTGACCGTGCGCTGATCGGTGCTTACGGACACGATGACCGCGTATGCGCCTACCCTGCACTGACTGCACTGTTACAGGAGGATGCACCCGTTCACACCCTCATGTGCGTGCTTGCAGACAAGGAGGAAACCGGCAGTGACGGCAATACCGGTATGAAAAGTGCGCTCTTGCCCGATCTGATCAATCAGATCGCCGTGGCACTTGGCGGCAATCCCGCGGTGGTGCGCGCCAATTCGCGATGCCTTTCGGCAGACGTATCCTGTGCATACGATCCGAATTTTGCAGATGCTTTTGAGAAGCGCAACACGCCCCTGTTATCCTGCGGTGTGGTTCTCACCAAATATACCGGCTCTCGCGGCAAATCCTCAACAAACGATGCCAGTGCCGAATACGTTGGATGGCTTCGCGGTGTAATGGAGCGCGCGGGTGTGGTGTGGCAAGCGGGTGAGCTTGGCAAGGTTGACGGCGGCGGCGGTGGCACGGTTGCCAAATATATCGCAGGTCACAACGTTGAAACGGTAGACCTCGGTGTACCCGTGATCTCCATGCACGCGCCCTTTGAGGTCATCTCAAAGGTTGATCTTTATGAGGCTTATCTCGCCTTTATCGCCTTTTCCCGTGCCTGATGTTTGACAAGCTAAATACGACTGAAGCTCGTTTTAGAGAGCTGGAGGATCGCAGTGCTGATCCTGCCGTGGTAACCGACCCTACCGCTTACACTGCGCTGATGAAGGAATATCGGCGTCTTGAGCCGATCGCAACGACCTATCGCAGCTATAAAAAAGCATGCGCTGAGCTTGCGGATATCAAAGATCTGCTCTTAACAGCAGATGACCAAGAAATGAAGGCACTCGCAACCGAGGAACAAAAAACGCTTTCGGAGCGTGTTTTGGCATTGGAGCAGGAGCTGAAAATATTGCTCCTGCCCCGTGACGAAAATGACGATCGCAACGTGATCGTGGAAATTCGCGCCGGCGCCGGTGGCGAGGAGGCGGCACTCTTTGCTGCTGTGCTTTACCGCATGTATACCATGTATGCCGAAACGGCCGGCTTTAAAACCTCACGCATGAGTGAAAATGAAACCGAGCTTGGCGGCTTTCGGGAAATTGTATTTATGGTAGAAGGTGACGGTGCTTATTCCCGATTCAAGTTTGAATCGGGCGTTCACCGCGTGCAGCGTGTACCCGTAACCGAATCACAGGGGCGTATTCAAACCTCAACCGTAACCGTTGCCGTGCTTCCGGAGGCACAGGAGGTTGATGTGGAGATTAACCCCGCAGATATCATCATGGAATCCTGCAAAAGCAGCGGCGCGGGCGGTCAACACATCAACAAGACCGAGTCTGCCGTACGCCTGACGCATAAGCCTACCGGCATTGTGGTGGAATGTCAGGAGGAGCGCAGCCAGTTTAAAAACCGCGACAAAGCATTAAAAATGCTGCGTGCCAAGCTTCTTGATATCAAGCGCACCGCACAGGAAAATGAGATTGCAAGTGAGCGTCGCACACAGGTAGGCACGGGAGATCGCAGTGAACGCATCAGAACCTATAACTATCCGCAGGGGCGCATGACCGACCACCGTATCGGTCTTACACTCTATTCACTTGATAAGATTTTAAACGGTAACATCAGCGATATCATTGATGCACTGATCGCTGCGGATACCGCATTAAAGCTGCAGCAAGAAATGTAGCCGCACGGGAGTCAAGCCCATAAGCCCTGCGGCAATAAATTTCTGCGTCTTTTCCCGTGTCAAGGCTTGAAAAATCTACACTTGTCTGCGCCTTGCCGCGGCAAAATCCATCAAAAATTTATTTACCGCAGGGTGTTTCACAGTTTTAAAAAACAGATTTTTTGTGGAACAAACCAAATTTTTTGAAGAATATACAAATATTCGAGAAGAATTTGGTGAAGTGCCGCTAAAAATATGCCTTTTAAAACCTTATGTGTTCGACTCCCGTGCGGCTAGGCACAACCGACAAGTC
>JAFVOQ010000060.1 GCA_017505785.1 Clostridia bacterium | reverse complement strand
TCAGAATTGTCGAGATATTTCGCACTTGCTGTGCTTCATACTATCTCTCGTTGTTCAATTTTCAAAGACCATTTTATCTCCGCTTTTTCGCGGCGACCTTTTGATTATACCACGTTCTTTCCTACTTGTCAATACCTTTTTGAAACTTTTTTAAAGTTTTTTGAGGGCTTTCGACTGCGTTTTACGGTGGTTTTTACATGATATCACAGTTATACCGCTTTGTCAATAGATTTTATGCGAATTTTGCCGGTTTTTTAACAAAAATTCTTGCCAAAAATAAGCGTTACTAAATATAGAAAAAACAATCACAACATATGGGTGATTTACATTTTCGTTGTCCTTGCCATTCTTAACGACTTACACAAGCGAAATGCTCCAAGGTGCTCGTTTCCGTCGCCAAGGCGACGGGGGAAGCACGCGACTGTGGGCGTGCTTCCATTAGTTCAAGCCGTACTCGATGTCCCACCAAACAAAAGGCGACACCCACAAGGGGTGCCGCCTTTTGTTTGGTGGGCCATCAAGGGCTCGAACCTTGGACCAACCGGTTATGAGCCGGTGGCTCTGACCAACTGAGCTAATGGCCCACATACCATACTATTATAACGATTATGAAGAGCTTTGTCAAGGGGTTTTTCGGTCGAACTTAATTTTTTTATGACACCTTCGTTTATCACAAAAAGCAAACCGCCTTCCCTGTTGCTTGGCAACGGAAAAAGCGGTTCTTTTTGTTCTCGTAATTTTGTGTTGGTTATTATTTTACAAAATCCTCGCGCATGGGCGTAAAGATATCAAGCAGTGTGCCCTTCTTGAGGCATACAACACCGTGCGGTACATCTGCATCGGTAATATAGGTATCTCCCTTTACAATAACACGCACTTCATCGCCAATGGTGGCGCGGAACTCACCCTCAAGAACATAGGAGATCTGCGTGTGCGGATGGCTATGCATAGCACCGACGGCATCCTTGTCAAAATCGACTTGAACCGCCATCATATTTTTGTCATAGGACAGAATTTTTCTTCTCACACCGCCGCCAAGCTCGGTGTAAGGGATATCAGCATTTTTAGTAAACATATTCAATCACCTCAAAAACAATTTTTACATTTATATTATACTTTCAAAAAGCCTTAATGTCAAGGGATGTTCGCACAATAAAAAAATTAAACGAGTTACACCGTTCGTGCTCTTTTTCGCTTTCGCTTTGCTATACTAAACAAAAAAAGGAGTGAAAAACAATGAAAAAAAAGCTATTGCTATTGATACTTTGCCTACTGCTCTCGCTTTCGGGATGTGCGATCGACATTCCCGGCGAGAACACCGACACGGGCGAGGAGGACGAGAATCTTACGCGCATCGCAGAGCTTGAAGCAGAGCTGCAGCAGGCACGTGCGGAGCATTATATCAACCAAAGTGCGCTGACACAGGAAATTGAAGATCTAAAGGCTAAGATCGCCGTACTGACTGGCAAAAACGAAAACGCCGAGAATGGCAACAATGGGACAAGCGCAATGGTGTTTCATTATACCATTGAAAACGGCGGTGCAACGATCACGGGCTATGAGGGGTCGGCTACATTGGTACAGATCCCCGCGACACTTGACGGATATCCCGTTAAAAAGATCGGCGAGCGCGCATTTGAGAAAAATACCGCGCTTGCCGCTGTCGTGATACCGACAGGCGTTGAATTGATAGACTGGTTTGCCTTTTACGATTGCACCTCCCTGCTTGATATCACCATTCCAACATCGGTAAACAATATTGGTCATGCAGTATTTGACGGATGTGCACACGTTACAATCGTTTGCACGGCAGGCTCTTACGCAGAAAGCTATGCCAGGAGCTACGGTATTACTTACAGAAATCAATAATCCCTTGAAAATGAGTGAAGCACGGTGCCTGCGGCACCGTGCTTCAATTTTTATCAAGAAAAATCAAATACTGCCTTTCCCTCCGACAAGCGCAGGGCGGCATCAAAGGGCTTGCCTGTTTTTTTGGAAACAAAGCCCTTAATTTTCGAGGTTTTGCCCTGTGAGAGCAGCAAGCGCACATTAGCCGCAGAGATCACTCTGCCGCAAATTGAGGTGTTGACACGAAAATCACACCCCTCCTTATAGCCCGTGCACCCGTAGCTGAATTTACCGCGAATGACACGTTTGCCGCAAAGGGGGCAGTTCCCTACCTCCTCGCCGTACACGCCGATCTCGGTATCCTCCTCAATGGGTTGCTCCTTTTTGGCAAACACTGCTTTCACCTCATCGGCGGCAAGTGCCACACTCTGATCCACCGACATTTCGCCGCGAAACACCTTTTTGAGTGCCTTACCCATTTCGCTGGTACGGAATTTATCCATACGGATCTCCAACCGATCAAGACTTTCGATCAGATATTCACCGCCCGGCAAAATGGTATAAACGTCTTTGTTGAGCGCAATATATCCGCTTTTGCGTGCATTGTCGATAATCCCCGTTCGCGTTGCCTCTGTACCAAGCTCAAGGCCCTCAAATACAGCCTTGTAGTCCTCGCTGTCATCACTCCCAACCGCATCCTCGGCCGCCGCCTTTTCATCGCGGAACGGATTTTTAAGATAGTTATTCAGCGTTTCAATAGTATAGTGCTTCGGCGGTGTTGTTTCCTTTTCCTTGGGCAGGAAAGCAATATTCACCGCATCCCCCTTCGCAAGCTTGGGGAGCACCTTATCCTTTTGCGTAGCATCGTCGTATTTCATCCAGCCGCGCTCTATAATAACAAGCCCCTTGAGCACAAATTCCTCGATCTCTCCCACGGCAACCGTGATCTCGGTACGCTCCGCGGTACATGGCTCGGCGCAAAAGACCGCCGCAAAGCGACGAAACACTGTGGCATATACCAAATTCTCACGCTCGGAAAGCTCGCCCTTTTTGGGGATCTTATAAGTAGGTGTGAGTGCTGAGTGAGATTCTATTTTACTATCGTCAAAAATCTTGGGGCTATCCTTAAAGCAAACGGCATAGCCAAGATTTTTACACTGCGAGAGGATCTTACGTATTTTATCCTTTTCAGCGGTGGCAAGATACTCGGAATTGGTGCGGGGATAGGTGAGATACCCCTTTTCGTAAAGCCCTTGGATGACGGCAAGGCTATCTGCCATGGACATTTTATACTTTTTACCGAGCACGTTTTGAAGCTTGGAGAGCGAATAGAGCTTGCCCGGCTGAAGGGTATCCTTTTTGCGCTTTACCGATTTTACAACAGCACCCGCCGCATTCATAGCGGCGCAAATCGCTGCTGCCTTTTCTCTGCCCTCTTTTGTATCGTCAAGCTTTTGCTTGCTTGTCAGCTCCACACGCTCGCCGTTTGTTTCGGCGTTGCTGTACGGCACGAGGTATTTACCCGGCACAAAATTACGAATTGCCATATCACGGTCGTAAACCGCGCGAACGATAGGCGCGATCACGCGACCGACACGCAGCAAGGTTCCGCTTTTGATCGTAGCGTAACGCGTAAGATTGACGCCGTAAAGCCAATCGATATAGGTGCGCGCCAACCCCTCGTTTGCAAGATTTTGATAATTTTCGGCATCACCGAGATTTTGCAGTGCCTCGGCTACCGTTTCGGGTGTTTGGTCGGGAAGCCAAAGCCTTTTTTGCACCTTGGGCGTTTTGAGTGCATGCTCGACGCAAAGGCGCACAATGATCTCACCCTCGCGGTCAGCATCGCCCGCGTTGACAATGGTATCTACATCGGGGCGGTTACACAGTGCCGTAATGATTTGAAACTGCTTTTGAACACCTGCATCTACGCTTTTTTTATCCTTGTCGTGGCGCAATTCAAAGCGAAACTTTGGAGGGATACAGGGAAGATTATCAAGAGTCCATCGCGCACTCGGCTCTCCCCCTGCATAGCTTTCAATATCAACCAGTGAAAAAAGATGACCGAACGCCCATGTAACAAGATACCCCTCGCCCTCCAAATACCCGTCGCGGCGAGCAAGCTTTCCGATACCTGCGGCAATATTTCGTGCCAGGCTCGGCTTTTCTGCAATAATGAGTATCAATACGGTCACCTCCTTTTTTATAAATTATTTAATACGCAGCTTGGCGATCTCCTCCCTGTCGGGGGAAACCGTGGCACTCCAATTGGTATGGTAAACCACGTAGCCGGGCTTTGCCCCGGGCGCTTTTTTAAGATTGCGTACCGTGGTATAATCCACCTCGGTTAAGGGTGCGCCCTGTGCTGCCGAAAAAATTGCGGCGATCGAGGCCGCCTCGGTAAAATCCTTGGCGGGTGGCTCGCCCTTACCCTCAAGCAGCATCACCACATGAGAGCCGGGCTTGTTTTTGACATGGAACCAAAAATCGTTTTTGGTGGCAAGCTTGTGCGTAATATATTCGTTTTGCAGATTGTTTTTACCGCAAAGCACACGGTATCCACCCGTGGTACGATACTCGGCAAAGACAGGCGTAGGTGTACCACGCCCCTTACGCTCAGCAGCCTTCACGCGTGAGGCATATCCGCTTCTCGTAAGCTCCTCGCGAATTTCCAAAAGATCGGTGGGCGTTTCGGCGGTTGCAAGAGCCGCGTCTACCGTTGCAAGATACGAAAGCTCTGCCTCTCCAAGGGCAATTTGCCTTGTAAGCTCCACGCGTGCGTTTTTACTTTTGGTATATTTTTTATAATATCTTTGCGCGTTGGCGGTGGGGGAAAGACGTGCATCAAGCTCCACCTCTACCGTACCAAACGTCCCGTCGTCACGGTAATCCTCATAATCCGTCAGGGTCGCTCTTGTATCCCCTCTTTGCAGTAAATAGCAATTTGCAACAATGAGATCCCCCATGCGCTTGTAGACCTCGCCCCTTTCACATTCCGCCAATTCTCCACGCTGTAGCTCAAGCTTATGCGAAATGCGTGTGCGCGCATTTGCAAGCAGGCGCAAAATATCGGTAGCGCGCTGCTTTACGCGCGCTTCCTTATCACGCGTACCGAACCACACATCAAGCAATGCCGAGGGGCTTTCAAAATCCTTACGCTCCCCATATTGCAGCAAAGGCAAAAAGGCATATTCACGAGGTGTTCCCTTCTCATCAAAAAAGATGCAAGGGGAAAATTTCTCATTTTTTATATCCGAGAAAACACCGGAAAACACGGAAAACAGCGATGCGGGCTCGATATTAGAAAGCGCGGTATCGGTTTGGCGCGTGGTGCGATAAACGATCTCACGAGCAACAGTTGCGGATACACCGAGAAAGGTTGCGGTGATCCATTTATCGGCAGGGCGATCACCGCCCGCGGCGTATGCAGACAAAAAAACCTCAAGTGTGGTATGCAAAGGATCGATCTTCTGCTGTGGGGGCGGCAATTCATAGCGCATACCCGGCAACACCTGCCGCAGGGTGCTTGTGGTAAAATCTACGGGGCGCAACACGGCAAAGATCTTCCCCTCACCGTCGGTAAAGATAAGATTACTGTATTTCCCCATCATCTCCGCCACAAGGCGGCACTTTGTAGGAAATCCCATTTCATCGCGCGTATCCCACTCCATAACGAGCACGCGTTCAAAGCCCTCCTGCCAAACGCGGGAAAGCCGCGCGCCCGACAGCCGTTTGCGCAACAGCATACAAAACTGTGGCGGATTTTGCGGATTTTCCATTGGGATCTCGGTAAACCCGACGCGCGGATTTGCTGACCCTGCATTTAAAAGCAGGCGTTTTCCGCCCGCAAAGGTTCGCATTTGAAGCACTATGGCATCGTGCTCGGGCTGATAGATCTTTTCAATGGCGGCGCCGATGGCGACAGCCTTTAATTCTGCCGCAACAGCGGCAAGAAAGCCTGCATCAAATGCCATGTTATTGCTCCTTTCTTGATCATGGTTTGTGGGCGGACCGTCGAGGATGCCGCGACCTCCGCGTAGCGGTGTGTCGACGTGCTCGGCATAGCCGAGGACGCCCGCCCTACATTATTTCCCAAAAATTATCAACCAAATAAGGCGGTATCCACTTCATCAAGCGACGGGAAAATATAATCGGGACGGTCTTTTTCCTCTGCCCCTTCCACATCCTCCATTTTGGTTTCACCCGAAAGCACCAAAACAGCGGTAACGCCGTGACGCTTGCCTACCGCGATATCGGTATAAAGACGGTCGCCGAAAATGCACATTTGATCGCAGGAATATCCCGTTGCTTCGCAGATCATTTCAACGGTTTCCTTATACGGCTTACCAAAGTAGGTAGGAACCTTGCCCGTTGAAGCGGTAACGAATGCCGCAATGGCACCGCTATCGGGAATAAACCCGGTTTCGGTGGGGCAGTTAAAGTCGGGATGCGTTGAGAGATATTCCGCACCGCCGCGCACCAGGCGGCAAGCATTATCCAGCTTTTCATAAGTGAGTGTTGTGTCAAAGCTGGTCACCACGATATCGGCGCGCTCCTCCTTGCCCGAAAGCATGGGAATATTATTTTCACGGAAATTTTCAACCAACTCATCCGTGCCGACAAGATACACTGTTTTACCGGCACGGTGTCGCTTCAAATATTCAATGGTAACGTCACCCGAGGTCATGATCTCCTCGGGCTTTGGAGAAAAGCCGAGCTTTTCCAGCTTATTCACATAATACTCGGTGGTATGTGAAGCATTGTTTGTGAAGAAGAGCACCCTCTTCCCCGCAGCACGTAAATTGTTGATAAAACGGATAGCGAACGGAAAAACCTGAAAGCCAAGGTAGATCGTGCCATCCATATCAAAAATGTAAAGTTCCTTTTGTTTTAGAATGTCGGTGTTGGGATTTTTAAAATTCATAGTGTACTCCTTTATTTTATACTTTATTTATCATATCACACTCTTGATTTTTTTGCAAGGCTGTGTTACAATAAACAACAGAACAATTTTTAAACAAAAGGAGGCATGCGAAAATGGGAAAAGCAGTACTGGGCATTGATGTTGGCGGCAGTGCCACCAAAATCGTTGGATTTCGCCAGATAAACGGCAAGCGCGAGCTTATTGCCCCACAAATTGTGCATGCAAATGACCCCTTGACCTCAATCTACGGTGCATTCGGTAAATTTACAATGGAAAACGGACTCTCACTTGCCGATATCGATCGTGTGATGATGACGGGCGTTGGCTCCACCTTTGCCGAAAAGCCGCTTTACGAAGGGCTTGATTGCCAGGTAGTTCCCGAATTTTCGAGTGTTGGACGCGGTGGACTTTATCTCTCGGGGCTTGATGAAGCGATCGTGGTCAGCATGGGCACAGGCACGGCACTGATCTATGCCCAAAGGCAAGAAAACGGTGACGTGAAGATCGATTATCTTGGCGGTACAGGTGTTGGCGGCGGCACGCTTTTGGGTCTTTCGCGTTTGATGCTGGGCGTGGATACCGTGGAGCATATCGAGCAGTTAGCGGCACAGGGTGATCTTGCCAATATTGACCTGCGCATTGGCGATATGTCACACAAAAAGCTACATCCCAACATGAACCTTGAGCTAACCGCCTCTAACTTTGGCAAGCTAAACGATCTTGCGAACAAAAACGATATCGCGCTCGGCATTACCAACATGGTAGGCGAAACCATTGGCATGCTTGCGGTATTTGCCGCACGCAATTATCATCTTGATCGAGTCGTTTTAACCGGCAATCTGACTACCCTTGCACCGATCAGGCGCGTGTTTGAGGTTTTAGAGAAAACCTTTGATATTCAATTTATCATTCCGCAAAACGCACAATATGGCACAGTGATCGGCGCGGCACTCGGAAAAATTTAATTTTGTCGCTTTGTTTTATACGAAATAAAAAGAAACCGCTTTCTCTATTGGTTTGAGCAATAGAGAAAGCGGTTTTTTGTGGAAATTCTAACGAATTTTACTTTTTCATAAATCCTGAGGCGGTGTGAGATCCAACAGAAGCAACTGTCACCGCCAAGCCGTCACCTGCACTAAACACACCCATTGGATTACTTGCAGATTCAGGCGTATAATTAGCACCGCTTTCTGTGATAGATACGGTATAGTTGCGCACATCACTCAAAATGACATATTGGATAGAAGAAACTTGATTGCAGATCTTGTAAATCATAGTGGATTTTCTTGTGATACTGCCGGTGAAAGAATCTTTATCCGTGGGGAACCATACAGCGGCAGGTGAAATCAAATTATACAGCGCTACGTCAGAGCCCGTACCGATGTGGTGTGCAACCTGTACCATGTCACTTTTCAGGTAATTTCCGTACATGGCACGCAAATAAGCGCAAGTAGCCTCCTGTGCATCACCAAGCCAAATAAAGGTAGTTTTGGATTCCTCGGTTACCGTTCCGTTTTCGGTGTGATAGAGCGTCATGCGAATAACAGTTGAAGAATCATTATACGTATGCATACGGTTGGGATACAGATCCTCGTGCGTATACAGCACCTCACACTCCACATTGGCAAGCCAAAACTTTTGACCCGTATGCACCTTGATATATTTGAAGCCGGGCTCCTCGCCGGGAGCTTTATCTTTCACACTTGCAGAGTATTCCGCCAAATTATTGCGCAGCGTGGTATTGGCATCCTTATCAACATAAGCACCGTAATAGCCTTCATCAGATGCAAAATTGGCAATCACGGTGTCGATCGTTACGGGAGTATTGTCATAATTCTTACAATACTTATTGATAAATTTCGACATTGCACCAACGTGGTCACCGTGACCGTGCGTAACATACCATGCAGCAATACGAATGGGCTTTTCGATGTCGGGTCCCTCGCCGTGCCACTTTATATAAAGATCCTCAAGCACATCGTAAATACGGTCGCTGATCACCGTATCGGAGGCACCGCCGTCAACCATAATAAAGGAACCGTCCTCCAGGGTAATAACGTACAGCTGTCCTTTACCCGATGTAGCGTAATTTGCTCTTATTGCGGTAATAGAGGAAGCCGCAAGCTTGGTAAAGGCCGGCATCGACAGCATATCCTCGCTGAGCACACCCGCCTTTTCGGTAGGACCGACGATGATTCGAATTGCCTTTTGGTACCCGGATTTTGCGTGCGCAAAGGCATTGAATGCCGCGTATATCATCATTCCCTTTTGTTCGTTGATATACGTACGGAACATGCTTGACTCTGCAGTATGATCGGTGTACAGCACGTAGCCCGCCTTGACAAGATCGCTGCAATACGCCTCATAGGCGGCTGCCGTAACACCCTCGCCGTTATAGCAATATTCGGTTGAACCGCTATGCACATCAATCGTGCCGGAAAGAGTAAGACCTTGCGGGCGCGGAAAATCGGTTATGATATACGTATTCTCTGTATCGGTATAAATACGCGAAAAATCCGCAGGAACGAGAATCTTTTTTTCCTCTCCTTCCACATATACCGAATCTCGCAGAATATCATGAAAAGCCTCAAATGCTTTTACCATCATAGAGTCATTGTATGCACAGATCAAAAGCCTTCCGTTTTTCGCACCCACGCCATAGTTGGTGGCATCCATGCCGGAAAGAAAGGTCTTAACTTCCTCACGGTTTACTATTCCCACAAGAATTTCTGTACTTGTGCTTGCGCTTTCACTGTCAGGACGCGAAAACATAGCGGTACCGCGCACGTCGGAATAACTGCCTATGCTGGATTTGGTCTGCCTGATCAGCTTACTGATCATATCAGCCTCATCATCCAAATAAGAGGAATATACAAACCCCCATTTATTCGTGATCTCAAGCATTTCTATATCCGACACCACGGTTTCTTCGATTTTAAGCGAAGAAACCGCTTCACCACTCAAAAGATAGGTGTCGGAAAAGTAATCAAGCGCCTGTGCCGTTAGAAAATTTGTAGTACCAACAATTACGATCTTTTTACCGGTAACGGCGATCGCATACCCCTGCCCTTTAATTTTTTTCAGCAGCTTTCCTGTTTCGGGACGATTGGTATTACCTACAAGGATCTCATACTTCGCCTCATCAGAAAGCGCCTTTTCGGGATCTACCCTAACGATCCCGATCTTGCCATTCGTCCTATCTCCTAAAAGCTCCGCAAAGGATTTCACTTCATCATTTAAAGTGGATGACAGATCAGAACCGTATACTACGGTGTATGCATTGGAAAAATCAACCGTCTTTTTTCCACAGGAGCTGAACAGCACTGCGGTAGATGCTATCATGCATACACAAAGCAGCAGGCTTAAAACCCTCTTTTTCAAACCATCCACCTCCCGAGCTTTTTATTTAAAATTATCAATGGTTATATTGTGTCTTCAGGAATCCCGTGTCTATCGTTGCTGACACAACGCCAAGCTTTACCGTTTCGTTTTGCTTGCCTTCTCCCACGTTGATCATGCTGGTGGGATCTGCACCGTTTTCATTAAACATAACAGTATAATTACAGAAATCACTTATCACAACATACTGAAGCGAAGGAATATGGCAGCTGACCTGATAACCGATGCTCGAGCCCTTGGCGATCAAACCAGCGTAAGATCTTTTATCGGTTGGGAACCATGCCCACGTGGGCTGGATCAATTCATAAACCCTAACCTCAGATCCACTACCGATGTGATGTGCAACCTGCACCATATCACTTTGCAAGTAGCTGCCGTACATGCCGCGCAGGAAGGTGCAGGAGGCAAGCTGTGCATCGCCAAGCCACATCACAGAGGTTTTTGAGCCCGCTACGATCTGACCGTTTTCGGTATAATGAATCGTTGTGCGAATAACGGTTGAGGAATCGTTATACACATGCAATCTCTTAGGATACAGATCCTCGTGCGTATACATCACCTCGCACTCTACGTTACCGATCCAGAATTTTTGCCCCGTGTGCACTTTAAAATATTTAAAGCCGGGCTCCTCACCGGGAGCTTTATCTTTCATGTACGAGGAATATACTGCCAAATTATCACGAACCGTGGTATTGGCATCCTTGTCTACATAGGCGCCGTAATAGCCTTCATCAGATGCAAAATTTGCAATCACAGTGTCGATCGTTACAGGCGTGCTTTCATAGTTCTTGCAGTATTTATTGATAAATTGCGCCATTGCACCGAAGTGATCGCCGTGACCGTGCGTGACATACCATGCAGCAATACGAATGGGATCCGTTTCGGAGGGGGCTTTACCATGACCTCTTTCGTAGAGATCAAGCAGCACCTTATAAATGCGGTCACAGATAACCGTATCTGCGTTGCAGCCGTCGATCACAATAAAAGAGCCATCCTCAAGAGAGATAATATACATCTCACCCTTGCCGCTATACTCGTAATTTGCCTTTACAGCCGTGATAGCGGATGCCTGTAGCTTAGTAAAGGATTGCATTGACAGCATTTCCTCACTAAGCAGACCCGATTTCTCAAGGTCACCTGCTATAATGCGAATAACCGGCTTTTGTCCCGTACCCTCTGTTGCGGCAGACTGAAAAGCGTTGTATGCAGCATACAGCATGATATTGGCGGTTTTATTGACATAGGTGCGGAATACACTGCCGGCGGCGGTATGCTCGGTATAGAGCGTATAGCCTGCGCTCAAAAGATCCTGGCAATATGCCTCATAGGCAGTGAGGGTAACACCCTCGCCCTCATAAAGATACTCATACGATCTGCTGTGCACGTCGATCGTGCCGGAAAGAGTAAGACCTTGCGGACGCGGGAAATCGGTTATGTAGCCGTTATCCTTGGTTTCGGTATAAATACGGGTGAAGTCAGCGGGCAGGAGTACCTGCTTTTTCCCTTCCGACGACTCAAAAACCGAATCCTTTATGATGTTTTTAAAGAGCGAAAACGCCTTTGCCATCATCGTATCGTTGTATGCACAGATCAACAGCTTGCCGTTTTTTACACCCACTGCGTAATCGCTGGCATCCATTCCGGAAAGCATTGCTTTGGTTTCGTCACGTTTAATGTTTCCCGTTAAAATTTCAAGGTTGGCTTTTTGCGCATCGTTGATCATGGGCATCTTATCTGCAGAGATATCGGAAGCAGACGCAATATCCTTTTTCGCCTGTAAAATTGCATCGTTGATGTAATCGCCCTCGCCCCTCAGATAAGAAGAATAAACAAAGCTCCACTCCTCTGTGAGCTCGAGTACTTCCATTTCCTTTACCGTTTCTTCCACGTTTAATTCGGAAACGGCACCCTCACCCGAGAGATAGGTTTCAACAAAATAATCAAGCGCAAGAGAGGTGAGAAGATTTGTAGTACCTACAATTACGATCTTCTGACGCAAAACAGAGATTACATAACCATGTCCTGTGATCAGTGCTAACGCCTCCTGCGTTTCGGGACGGTTTGTGTTACCCACAAGGATCTCATACTTCCCCTCAGCGTCAAGCTCACTGTCAGCCTTGACCTTCATTGCTTCGATTTGCGTATTGGTCTTTTTCTGCAGGGCATCAACAAAATTTTCAACGTCCTTGGAAGTAGTGATGGACATATCTGACCCATACACCAAAGAATATTCTTTGTCAAAATTTATTTTGTTTTTTTGGCATGAGCTAAACAGCACCATAACAGATGCAAGCATGCAAAGGCAGAGTAGCAAACTTAAAATTTTCGTTTTCACAAAATTTTCCTCCTAAAATCATTAACAGTTAAAGCAAAATTAGTCAGCATGTTATTATACCATTTTATTTCCTCTTTTTCAAGCAAAAAACAAATAATTTATTGTCAAGCGTTCAAATTTCATCGTTTTCACCAAAATTTCAATTGTTTTTTGCACCATATGACTATTGTGTTCTTATGTATTACAGTTTTTATATTTTTGAAAAGAAACGCCTTGACGAAACGTATAAACAGTGCTATAATATTTTCAATATTTTCTTTATGATGAAAGGTCTTTGTGTTATGAAATGGACTTCTCTTAATGAATTGCGCGAAAAGTATCTTTCTTTTTTCGAAAGCAAAGGACATTTGCGCTTGCCCTCCTATCCCCTCGTACCGATCAACGACAAATCGCTGCTGCTCATCAACTCGGGCATGGCACCGATGAAAAAATTTTTCACGGGTGAGGAGGAGCCCCCCCGCAACCGTGTAACCACCTGCCAAAAATGTATCCGTACTCCCGACCTTGACCGTGTGGGTCACACAGCAAGACACGGCACGTTTTTTGAAATGCTCGGCAACTTTTCCTTTGGCGATTATTTCAAGGAGGAAGCCATTTCTTGGGCTTGGGAATTTCTTACCAAGACCTTAGAGATCCCCGGCGAGCTGCTTTGGCCCTCCATTTATGAAAACGACGAGGAAGCGTTTGAAATTTGGAACAAAAAAATCGGCGTGCCTGCTGAGCGCATCACTCGCCTTGGCAAGGCAGATAATTTCTGGGAGCACGGCTCCGGTCCCTGCGGCCCCTGCTCTGAAATTTACTTTGACCGCGGCATCAAATACGGTTGCGGCTCCGAGAATTGCCGTCCCGGCTGTGATTGTGACCGCTATATGGAGATCTGGAATAACGTCTTTTCCCAGTTCAACAACGACGGAAACGGTAACTATACCGAGCTGGCGCAAAAGAACAGTGATACAGGCATGGGCCTTGAGCGCCTTGCATGTGTGATGCAGGGTGTGGACAACATGTTTGAGGTAGACTCG
>JAFVOQ010000059.1 GCA_017505785.1 Clostridia bacterium | reverse complement strand
TTCTCCTTTCGTGTTGCAATAGACTTGAGCATCTTATTGTACCACGTTAGGAGATTTTTTGGTATAACCTTTGTTGCCCACCCGCATAGCGGGTGGTTGTCTGTTTCGCGCTGCGCGCTCAACTGCCTAAAGGCACTAAATCCAAAAGACGCCGATGCCCACGGGCATCGGCGTCTTTTCTCATGTATTTACAGCGCATAGCGCAGATTTGCACAAAAACTCTATAAACATATATGAGAACTCTTTTTGATAGCACTCGGCTATCTTTTACCGCTTATTTTGCGTAATCCACGGCGCGGCTTTCGCGGATCAGGTTTACCTTGATCTGACCGGGGTACTTGACCTCGTCTTGGATCTTCTTCGCCATTTCACGGGCGATAAACTTCATGCCCTCGTCGGTTACGTCCTCGGGCTTCACCATGACGCGCAGCTCTCTGCCTGCCTGAATGGCAAATGCTTTTTCCACGCCCTCAAAGCCCTTGGCGATCTCCTCAAGCTTTTCAAGACGCTTGATATAATTTTCAAGATCCTCACGGCGTGCGCCGGGGCGAGATGCCGAAATGGCATCGGCTGCCTGTACAAGAATTGCGATCACGGTTTGGGGCTCCACGTCGTTGTGGTGCGCCTCAATGGCGTGCACAACCTCGCGGCTTTCCTTATACTTGCGTGCCACGTTGACACCAAGCTCTATGTGCGTGCCCTCTACATCGTGCGGGAATGCCTTGCCGATATCGTGCAAAAGACCTGCGCGCTTTGCAGCAGCCGCATCCACGCCAAGCTCCTCAGCCATAATGCCTGCAAGGAATGCAACCTCAATGGAGTGCTTCAGCACGTTTTGCCCGTAGCTGGTACGGTAGCGCAAACGACCCAGCAGCTTTACAAGCTCGGGGTGAAGATTGGGAATACCCACCTCATAAGTAGCGCGCTCACCCGCCTGCTTCACGACTGCATCGACCTCACGGCGGCATTTCTCCACCATTTCCTCAATGCGTGCGGGGTGAATACGTCCGTCTGCTATCAATCTTTCAAGCGTGAGCCTTGCCACCTCGCGGCGCACGGGGTCAAAGCCCGAAAGTGTGATCGCCTCGGGAGTGTCGTCAATGATCAGCTCAACGCCCGTCAGCGTTTCCAGCTTTTGAATGTTACGGCCCTCGCGCCCGATAATGCGTCCCTTCATTTCATCGTTCGGGATCTGCACCACCGAAATGGTTGCCTCGGCCACGTGGTCGGTCGCACAGCGCTGAATGGCAAGTGAGAGAATATTGCGAGCCTTGGTTTCTGCCTCGTCCTTAAACTGGGCATCCAATTCGTCAAGGCGTTGTGCAAGCTCATGCTTGGCTTCCCCCTCAACGCGCTCGATCAGCTCCTCCTTTGCTTCCTCAGCGGTAAGACCCGCCAGGTTCTCCAGCACACGCTTATGCTCGGCAAGTGTCGCCTCGATCTCGGCGCGCACACTGTTGTTTTCCTGAAGCTTTTGATCAAGCTTGTCATTCTTACGTTCGAGCGCCTCGGACTTCTGATCCAGATTTTCTTCCTTCTGCGCCAGGCGTCTCTCCATGCGCGTGATCTCGGCACGGCGTTCCTTCAGTTCAGCTTCGCTTTCATTGCGGCGTTGCAGAATTTCTTCCTTTGCCTCAAGCAGCTTTTCCTTTTTCATAGACTCTGCCTGCTGCGCACAATCGGTTAAGATGCGCTTTGCTTCCTGCTCAGCAGAGCCGATCTTCTTTTCCGCGATCATACGGCGCAGCAAAAATCCAATCCCAAAGCCAAGCACAAGAGCCGCAGCAATCAGAGCAACTGCAAGTCCTGTGTTCATACGTTATTACCTCCTTTTTCAGTTTTCAAATATCTTATATACAACAGTAAATTATAACACCAATGTATATACTATTTAATTATACACTTATATTTTATAAAAGTCAAGAAGAACACCCTTATTTTATTTACTATTTTTGTAAAAAACAGAGATTGACAAAGTACATTTCATTCGATATAATGATAACAAGAACGGGTAAAAATTCCTTTCATGGGAACGTCGCCCGAAATAACAATAAAGGAGTGTTAATCATGAACAGCGTGAATATTCGTCTTTCCACCATTGCCGATGTGCGTGATTTTGTAAACATTGTTTCCAAAAGTGATGTCGATGTCGATCTGCAATCGGGCAGATACGTCGTTGACGGCAAATCTATCATGGGCATTTTCAGCTTGGATCTGCTCTCGCCCATTACCCTTACCGCCCATTCCGACGACACCGAGGAGCTGTTTGCAGAGCTTGACCGTTTCATTATCAAATAATAGAACCGCCAAATTGCGGTTTGATGAAATTAAAAAACCGCTTTCTTGTTGCCAAAGCAACAAGAAAGCGGTTTTTGTTTTTATTCTGTGCTAATTATACGGGTGCCGGGTCTTCGCTTACATCAGCAAAGCTGTCGGTTACTTCCTCTTCGCTCTCGGGCTTTGGCATAAGGTGCGAAAGATCCATTTTCGGCTTGCGGGAAAGGCGCAGCTCGCTCGTTTCCAAGGTGTCAAACAGAACCTTCATAGGATAGATCTCAATATCTTCCCCATTCTCGATCATTGCCTCGGCGGCCTCAAGACGGCGGTCGCCCTCCTCACCGCAATCGTAGGTGAAAAGAATATCCGCGTCACGCGTAGAGAGCGTATAACGCCCCCCTGCATTTACGATCATCTGCACAAGATACAGCATTTCGTTAAAGTGATACCGCTGATAGCCAAGGCTGACAGTTACGGTGTGTCCCGTGAGCAGCGGGGGCTTTCTCGTTTTCTTGGGGACAACGGTTTCAAGATATTTCAGGAACAGTGCCGCGTTCTCCGATCCCGCCTCCATCATATTTGTGGTATCGGGCTCTGTCGGCTCTGCTTCCCCCTCACCCTTTTTGCGCTTTTTGCCGCCACGGTGGCGCTTTTTCTTGGCACCTGCCTCACCCTCAGGCTTCTTCCAAGCATACTCCATGGTAAAGCCCTCGGTAAAGCCGCCGCAATCGGGATACATTTCAAGCAACTCGGGCAGATTTTTGCCATGGTATGCGGCAATTGCCTTGAGAATGAGCATGGTGTTGTAGGCATCCTCATCACTGCGGTGCAGATTTTCGGGCTCGATCCCGCACCAGGAAAGCAAGGAATCCTCAAGGTTTTTGGCGGTATTGTTCTCGGGCTGACGCGCGTAGATCTGCTGCACGTCATAAAAGCGGTAAGTAAAGGGCGTGAGATCGTAACGCTTGCAATCGTCCTGCAAAAAATGCACGTCGTTGGTCACCGCATAGCCGATCACGACGGTTTCGGGATCCTCAAACATCCCTCTAAAAAACTCATAAAATTCGGGAAAGGCAGGCTGATCCGCAAAAATACTGCGCGGATATGCCATCATTTTTTTGGCAACGTACCAATCAAAGCGATCACACGGGTTGATGAGCACATCCTCCTTGTCATGCAGGATGTTAAAGTTCTCATCGGTGATACAGTAGCCAAGGCTAAAGATCTTGGCACAGTTGTTATAGCAGTTGGCACATTCGATATCAAAAAACAAATACTTCATCTATTACTCGCAATCATTTAAAAAATCCGTTATATTGGTGCCTCTTATTTATGAAAGCACTACCTTTTATTATATAACGCAGATTGGCGTTTGTCAAGGCAAAACCGCAGCTTGACAGGCAAAATGTGAAAGCACCCTTGCTTTTTTATAGAACACTTGCTATAATAAACGTAAGATTCGCCACAACGTTTACACAAAAAAACAGCACCGCGCCATGCGGCGGGTGCAAACGGAGAGAAGGAGCATGTTAAAAAAGGTACGCATTTGTATTCACACCAAGCAGCGCGAGATCGGCGGCACGCTCTTTGATGCCCCCGAGAAAGCATCCGCACCAAGCCAAGCGATCCATGCCGAGCCACAAAAAATAGAGCTGGTGGTCGAAGGGAGCTATTACGACGACGGCACACGTATTTCGATCTCCTATAAGGACGGAGAGCTTACGGGCATGGAGAACTCCCGCACCACGCTTTCCTTTCAAAAAAGCGAGCCGAGCCTCATTACCATGACGCGTGACGGCGCGGTACGCACCGCACTCATTTTTGAAGCAGGTCGCCGCCACATGTGCGTATATCAAACACCGTACATTCCCCTTGAGGTAGCAGTAAAAACCAAGCAGGTAGAAAATCGCATTGAGGAAAAGGGCACCCTTCATTTGCAGTACACGGTAGAGCTAAAGGGCGCGAATGCCGAGCAAACCGAGTTTTCGATGATACTGTTACCCGATATTGATAAGCCAAGGTCCAAATCAGGGCCACCGGCTTAGCTATGACTTGCACCGCCCCTATAAGAAACTATTACCGGCAACGCTTTCACGCTCGAAGAATCTGCCAATCGCACCGCTTCCATTTTAACTATGGAGGATTTCTTTTGTCTATCACTTTTATCTAAAGATTTTCCCCTGGGGCTGTCGCATTTAGCGCAGAACAAAAGTCACGATAAAAATTTTGGTTAAAAACAGCTTTTATTTGCAGCTTTTTAACTTAAATAAGTTGAAATCCGCCGATTTTTCGGCGGATTTCTTCATTTTATGTGACTTTTTAGTCGCGCTTTTGCCCTCTGCCGTACCATTGTACGCCGACGATGGCAAAATCACACCTTCTGCATCTAAATGCGACTGCTCCTTTATTTGTGGATGCAAAAATGCCTGGAAACAGAAAATTTCTGCTTCCAGGTATTTTTATTGCTCTATTAGACAAAAAATTTATCTAAAAATATTTTTTAAATCTGACAGTAATTGTCAGGGTTGAATTATAAAATGTTTTTGGAACCATAAACAAATTAAGCTCGGTTTCAAAAGAAAAGACATTCTAATTAAAAATTAATAGATGAAAGGAGAATTTAATTATGTCTTGTGAAAATTTTAAAACTAAGGAAAAAAACAACAACTGGAGGGAGGTGCAATTAGATTTAGAGAAAGAAAAGTCAATTCGTAAATATTTCGGTGTTGATACAGAAACAAGAACAGATGAATTATTGCAGAACAACATAACTCTCTTTGAATGGATTAAAAAAAATCAAGGATTCCCATATTTTATCGGGCGAAGAATTAATGGTGAAAATGCAATGACAAGCAAAGAACTGTCTTATATTTCATCCAATGGCTCAAAAGCTATTCCTATTCTAACAGCAATTTCGGAAAAATCCGCAAAGGAGAATGCAAAAATTGCTATTACATTGCTTGAAAATTTAAAAATCGAAAAGAAAACACCTGTTTTTGTAGAACTTGATGCTAATAAAGAAACAGATGAATTTCTAAAAGATTTTGCAACAGAAATTCTTTCAAGCGGTTATATCCCTGGATTTTATGTGGATACAGATTCATATTATAATTTTGATCGTCAATTCAGTAGAGCATATCAGTCGAATGAAGAATTGATGAAACAGTGTAAAATATGGGCTCTTTCTCCCAAGATGGAAGAATTTTTTGAAACTAAAAACAGTCATAACGAAAAACCTGATATTTGGGGACCCTTTGCACCATCTTGTATTTCAAAAGAGAAAATATCCTTTTGGCAGTATGGTAAAAAAGCACATCCCATAAACTCATATCGGGGTGACAAAGTAGCTTTCAATTTGAATTTTACTATTGAGCCGAACAATATTTTTTCTATATGTGAAGCAAAAGTATTGAGTTATAATTTTAAAAAAGATGAAAAATATGGTTTTGAAGTACATGTAACCGATGGAAAGAATATTGAAACGGTATATTTGAATTGTGATTTTGTCACAGCAAAATCAAGTTCACTTCTTGTAAATAATAAAATATATGCTAAAAACATCCATTCAAACCATAATATCTTAGAACTTGTGATTTGTAAAAATAACGACGTGTTTAGTTACAAAAATATTGTTACAAAAGATAATATATTAATCAAATTTGCTTTCGTTTCTAACGAAAGCTCACACATATATCACTTTGAACAGCTTGTTTCGTTAGAGGAATGTGAATTATTTAAAGAAATAATTACAAATTCTTTGATCTCAGAAAACATTGAGGATATTCAAAAGGTTTCTGCCCAAGAAACATGGTTTGCAAAATTAGGAACAATGGATGATTTTTGCAAAAACATCAATAATTTTAATCCAGATGAAACTGAATCAATTGTAGAACATTACATGTATAGGGCAAATGAAGATATTTTTGCTTCAAAAATTTTAGACGTCTCAAAATTGCGCACAAATATTACTGGTGATACTTATAATATTTTTGCAACAATTCCACAATCTGCTGTTAAACGATCAGGCTCTCAATATTCTACTATAAAGGATGTTTATGGAAGACCTACTATAGCCTACTATAAGGACACCATGAAAGACTATGATGGTACTTATATTAGCAAAATAGCAATCTGGAACTTAAATCCAGTAGTTAATTTGGCACAGAATGCAGATAGATTAGTAGAATTCACTTGTCAAAAAGCTTATAATGCTTTCGTATACTATTTTCCAAGTACTGATAAAATTAGAGTTGTATACTGCAACAATGATGAAACATATGTTGTTACTCGTGATACTCAAATATCACTAAATTTAGTTGGTTGTCATACCGCATATATTAATAAATGTTCATTCGAAGTATGCGCCGGAGGAAACAATACAAATAATGTGAATCTTACCGAAACGTTGCTTGGTGTGTTAAAATATCCTTTATCTATAATTGCAGATGCTTATAGTGCTTTAAGTACAGCATCTAACATTATTTCAAATTACACTTTAAACCAGGCCGAAAATGAATTTGTTCTATATCCCCTAAGCGGTATGGTTACGAAACAAGTTGGTTCTACATATCAGCCAGTGTTAGGCTTCAAAAATGCCGCCCTAAAAATTAGGTGTACATTAGATAATGTGACTATTTATCCAACAAGCAAACTCTATTACCAAATTCAAACTAAAGTAATGTCTACATTTAATGGTGGTGATGAAACAATATATTTAGGGGGTTCGGAGTATTTACATTAAAGCATATTTATGATATAATTATTATAAACATTGATTTATATTTTTGGAGGTATAATTTTATGAAAATTTGCCCTAAATGCAAAATGCAAATAGATGCTGAATATGAGTGCCCCATGTGTCATTGCACCATAACATATGAGCCTAAAGTTTTTGAACAGAAGGAAAAATATGTCTTTAACAAATATTTTTTGTTACATACCATTAAAAATTGTTGGTTTTCTGTTTTGTGCTTCTTTGCTGTCCTCATACGATTTATGATGAAACCACAAATTTCGGGTTATTTTTGTTATATTATACTTTTGCTTTGTATTTCTATTTTTTCATCACTGTTTCAAAGAAAATTCAGCAAATATTTGCAATGGAAATATTCAAAAAATTATTCTGAATATGCCATAAATTATACAAAAATCATTTCCGGGGGATTGGCTGTGCTACTTACCTTCTTTTGGCTTAAATAAACAGTCCTCCACCTGCACATGCAACGGTTTTTTATAAATTTTATAAATAAAGATATAAAAGATGTGTGTTCGGTTCGCCGCAAAATTTATATTCAATAAATATCCCCCGCTGTGTGAACTGCCCCAAATTGTGCTGTCCGCACAATTTGGGGCAGTTCATTCATTCTACCATAGGAGGCTTTTCTTTTTCAATGTCCGTTTTTAACGGACTTGTTCACAGTGGGGGGTATTTATTTAGGCATCTAAAATAAGTGCTTCAAGCTCCTTTGGCGTATCTGCGATCACCTTGGCGCCGTTTTCGCGAAGAAAATCGGCAGAGCGAAAGCCCCACGATACCGAAATAACATCAATACCTGCATTGGCTGCGGTTTGTATGTCAACCTCGGAATCGCCGATGTAAACGGTTTCGGCAGCAGTCACGCCGCATTGCACCATAATAGCCAGCACCGCATCGGGTGCGGGCTTTTTGGGGATCCCCTCGCTTTCGCGCTCCCCTGCAACCACGTCAAAAAGCCCTTCAAAGTAAGCGTTACAAAGCACCCCGGTTGCGTAGTCTGCCTTGTTTGAGAGCACGGCAGTTTTCACGCCCCTCGCGCGGAGCTCACGCAGCATGGAGAGCGTCCCCTCATACGGGGCGGTTTTATCCGCGCAATGCGCGCCATAATATGCCGTAAAGGCGGCGTGCACACGCGCAATATCCTGCTGTGATGTGTGCGCGGGAACAGCACGCGCGATAAGCTTTTTTATGCCGTTTCCCACAAAGCTGCACACCTGTGCCTGTGTACGTGTGGGGTAGCCGCATGCGGCAAGTGCCACATTGACGGCATGTGTAAGATCGGCAAGCGTATTCAGCACCGTGCCGTCAAGATCAAATATAGCCAAACGGTATTTCATATCAATAATCCTTACTGAGTTTCCTTTTCGAGCACCTCAAGCAGCTTCTCAAACGCAGGGGGAAGCGGTGCCTTGAAGGTCATGCGCTCGCCGCTTCTTGGATGTGTGAGCGTGAGCTCACCTGCAAACAGGCACTGCCCGTCAATGAGCGCACGGTGTCTTGCCTCAAATTTCGTACCGTTACCGCCGTAAACAGGGTCGCCCAGCAGCGGATGCCCGAGCGATGCCATATGCACGCGGATCTGGTGCGTGCGCCCGGTTTCGAGCTGACAGCGGATGTATGTCATTTGCCCAAAGCGCTGCAACACGGTATAATGGGTGATCGCCACCCTTCCCTCTCCCTCGCGACGGCAGACGCTCATGCGCTTGCGATCAACGGGATGCCGACCGATCGGCGCATTGACCGTTCCTCTATCCTCTTTAAAATTACCCAGCGCAATCGCATAGTAAATACGGCACACGTCGTGCACCTTTAGCTGGTCGGACAGTGCAATATGCGCCGCATCGTTTTTGGCTACCACCAAAAGCCCCGCGGTATCCTTATCAATGCGGTGCACGATGCCGGGGCGTTCAACCCCCCCAATGCCAGAAAGTGTCCCCTTGCAATGGTAAAGCAGGGCGTTGACAAGTGTGCCCGTTTCATTGCCTGCGGCAGGATGCACCACCATGCCGCTTGGCTTATTGATGACAATGATATCGTTATCCTCATACACAATATCAAGCGGAATATCCTCGGGCTGCGCCGCGTCAGGGGTGGGGTCGGGGAGGGTGAGTGTCATTTCCTCTCCCCCTTTTAAGCGATATTTTTTATTCACCTCTCCAAAAGAGAGCGTCACCTGTCCTTCGGCGATCAAACGCTCCACCGCTGAGCGAGAGAGCGCAAATGCGCCGGCAAGAAAGCCGTCAAGCCGCTTACCCGCATCCGCTTGCGCTGCGGTGACGTGTAACACCTCAGCCATTTTCGTCCTCTCCTTGACACGGTGTGTTTTCCTTAGCAGGCAACTTCACCGCCTTGTTTTTTTTGATCTCAGCAGTCATCTCGAGTAGCAGATCCAGCACGAAAAGCGCGGCACCCACGCAAACAGCGGCATCTGCCACGTTAAAGACCCACACCCAAAAATCAAAGGCGCAAAAATCAATAAAATCTACCACAAACCCAAGGCGCACGCGGTCGATCATATTGCCAATACCGCCCCCTATAATAAGGGCAAGGCCCACGCGCGCGAGATTGCGGCGCACATAGCGGAACAAATAAAAGGCGATCAACCCGATGCCCACCACCGACAAAACGAGAAAGACCCAGCGATGATCGGCAAGAAGCCCAAACGCCATACCGCGATTTTCGACGTAGGTAAAGCGAAGCACGCCGCCGATGAGTTCCACTTGATCCTCATAAAGATAGGTTAGCACCAATATTTTACTGATCTGATCCACCAGAATAACTGCCGCGGTTACGGCAATAACCATTACGATCCAAAGCATAAGCGATCCTTTCAAAAAGTGCCGCAGCCGTCGAAACCGACATTTGCGGCACTTTGTTTGATTTATTTACCGAGCACCGCGCGGCAACGGGGGCAAAGGCACCCGTCCGCCTCGCTGACAGTGCCCGCTGTGGTATAATTCCAGCAACGGTCGCACTTCTCGCCGGCAGCGGCATCAACCGCCACGCCGATCGGCGATCCTTCCTCAACCACAGTGCCCGCAGGCGCGGCAGCATTTTCAAGTGCCACCTGCGACACGATAAAGACAGTCGGCAGCTCCGCACGGAATTCGTCAAGCAGTGCATATACAGTTGCATCGGGTGCATACACCGTAACGGCGGCATCCAGCGATTTGCCGATGCGCTTTTCGGCACGGGCAAGCTCCAAAGCCTTCATCACAGGCTCACGCAGTGCAAACAGCTGATCCCATTTTGCGCGCACCTCGGGGAAAGCAAGTGCCGCGTCGTATGCGGGCAGGTCGTTGAGGAACACGCTTGTGGCGTTATCTCCCTCGGCGCGCGGCATTGCCCGCCAGATCTCCTCTGCGGTAAAGGAAACGAGGGGCGCCAAGATGCGTGTGAGCGCACTGATGATATAGTACATGGCACTCTGTGCCGAACGGCGTGCCTTGGAGGTAGCCGCCTCCGCATACACACGGTCCTTTGTAATGTCGATATAAAGCTTGGAAAGCTCAACCGTGCAGAAGTTGTTTACATCGTGATAAATGGTGTGGAACTCGTACGCATCGTAAGCCTCGCGCGCACGCTTTACAAGATCGTTCATCGAGGAAACGATCCACTGATCGATCTCATAGAGCTCTGCCGGTTGCAGCATATCCTTCTTGGGATCGAAATCGTAAAGATCGGCAAGCAGGAAGCGCGCGGTGTTGCGGATCTTGCGATAAGAATCCGAGAGCTGCTTGAAGATCGCATCCGAGGCGCGCACGTCTACGTGATAATCGCTGGATGCAACCCAAAGGCGCAGGAGATCGGCACCGTACTTTTTGATCATATCAAGCGGATCAACACCGTTGCCAAGCGACTTGTGCATGGCCTTGCCCTCGCCGTCTACCACCCAGCCGTGGGTGAGAACGGTTTTGAAGGGAGCCTCGGGCTTGCCCGTGGAGCCAACGGCCGTCAGAAGTGAGGATTGGAACCAACCGCGATACTGGTCAGCACCCTCAAGATATACGTCTGCGGGCCACTCCTCGCCCTTCAGCACCGCAAAGTGCGTGGAGCCGGAATCAAACCAGCCGTCAAGCGTGTTGGTCTCCTTGGTAAACTGCTTGCCGCCGCAATGCGGGCAAGTAAAGCCTGCGCCAAGAATATCAGCCGCCTCGGTATCAAACCAAGCATTGGAGCCTTTTTTCGCAAAGAGTGCCGATACAGCTTCAATGCTTTCCTCATTGCAAACGGGCTTTTTGCAATCCTCGCAGTAGAACACGGGAATGGGCAAGCCCCAATGGCGTTGACGGGAAATGCACCAATCGGCACGCTCACGCACCATAGACTTGATGCGCTCACCGCCCCACTCGGGCAGCCACTGCACCTGATCGCAGGCATCGGCAGCCTCGTTCTTAAAGGCATCTACCGAGCAGAACCACTGCGGTGTTGCACGGAAAATAATGGGTGCCTTGCAGCGCCAGCAGTGCGGATACTCGTGCTCGATCTCCTCACTGGCAAACAGTGCGCCGCTTTCCTTCATATCGGAAAGGATCGCACCGTTGCTTTCGTCATAGCGCATGCCGGCAAACTTGCCTGCCTCGGCAGTTTGATAGCCGCGGTCATCCACGGGAACAAAAACATCAATGTTATAACGGCGGCAAGTCTGATAGTCATCCGCACCAAAGCCGGGCGCAGTATGCACACAGCCCGTACCGCTATCCATGGTAACGTAATCGGCATTTACAACGGTAGAAAGACGGTCAAGGAAGGGGTGCTGTGCCGTCATGTATTCAAAATCCTTGCCCTGCATTTCAAGGATCACCTCGTAATCCGCAATACCGCCGGTCGCCATGGTTTTTGCAAGCAGTGCCTCGGCCACGATATAGCATGCACCGTCTGCCGCCTTTGCCACAACGTAAGTTTCGTCGGGGTTCAGGGCAATGGCAATATTGCCGGGCAGGGTCCAGGTAGTGGTCGTCCAAATTACAAAATAGGTGTTTGAAAGATCGCAAACAGCCGCAAGCTTGCCCTTGTCGTCAGCCACACGGAATTTCACGTAGATCGAGGTGCAGGCATCGGTTTGATATTCGATCTCTGCCTCAGCCAGTGCCGTTTCATCCTTCGGGCACCAATAAACGGGCTTAAGACCCTTGTAAATGTATCCCTTGCGATACATTTCGCCAAACACGCGCACCTCGCGTGCTTCAAACTCGGGTGCCATGGTAAGATAAGGATGCTCCCAATCGCCCGTGATCCCCAGGCGCTTGAATTGCTCCATTTGAATGTTTACGAAATTCTCGGCAAAGTTATAGCAAGCACTGCGGAACTCCGGAACAGACATGCGCTTGCGGTCAAGCTTGTTTTTCTTGATGATCGCGCTTTCAATGGGCATACCGTGGTTATCCCAGCCCGGAATATACGGCACCTTGAAGCCCATCATGCTACGGGATTTGTTGATAAAATCCTTGAGGATCTTATTCAGAGCATGACCCATATGGATATTGCCGTTTGAGAAGGGGGGGCCGTCGTGCAGTACAAAGGTGGGCTTTCCTGCACGCACCTCCTGCATTTGGTCATAAAGGTTGATCTCCTTCCAATAATCGAGCATCTGCGGCTCGCGCTTGGGCAGCTCCGCACGCATTGCAAACGTGGTGCTGGGGAGATTGAGTGATGCACTGTAATCTTTTGCCATAATCTTTTTGTACTCCTATATGTTCACTAAACTGAAATCTGTACGTAAAACCAAAGGCTACACGTAGCGATCCGCAAGCAAGCGGAACCGCCCTTTTTTTGTTTTGTCCGAAAGGGAACGGACAATAAATTTGCCGTATCCGCGCACCGTGATGATCGCGCCCTCACTGACCTCGCGGTCATACTTTTCCGCACTCTCGTAATCGATCTCCACCAGAGCCCTTGCAAAAAGTGCCTGTGCGCGCTCGCGCGACAAATTGCAAAGTGCCGCCACAACCGCATCGGCGCGTGGGGATGCCACGGTATCACTGCACGGCTCAAATTTTCTGCCCCCGTCAAAATCGGGGGCGAGGCTTACCTCACACACCCTTACGGCATCGTGTGCCACACGCAAAAGGTTTTCCTTTAAAAAGGCGGCTATCACGCGGTCGCAAAAAAGGATCGCCTCATGAGGGGAAAGCACACAGATATCCCCTATGGCATCGCGCTCGATGCCGAGATTTAAAACCGAACCGAGAAAATCACGGTGGCTAAGCTCACGGTAACCGCTGCCCTTCACCGACAGTGCCAAAAGCGATGCCGAAAGGACATCGGCTAACAGCTCCTCACGCACGTCGGGGTCAAGCTCCGCCATGTACTCGGGCAGTATATACATGCGCCGCCGTTCGGCACCGTCATATCCGCCGAGCATCAGCACACGTTCCCGTGCAAAGGCATGTTTCTCCTGCAAAATTTTCTGTTCGCGCGGTGTTAAAAACGGGGTGTACACCACCTCGCCCGCCGCGGCGCGATCAAAAAGATCGGCGGCGCGCGCCAAAAGCTGCGCTTCGCTTTGCTCTCTCATGCCGTTTGCCTTACAGCATCAGCAGCACGCTGCCAACGGTATTGACGAGCAAAAAGGAAACGAAGAACGATACGTCGATCGGAAAATCACGAAACCACCCAAACCGATCAAAGAGCGCGCGGATCGGCATGATAAACGGCTCGGTCACCATAGCGGTAAAGGCGAGAAAGGGATTGTCCTCCCGAATGGGGAACCAGGAAAGCAGGGCTCTGACCAAAAAGCATATTTGTACCACCGATAACAATGCCTGCACGGTGCCGCGCAGTAATGCAATAAACAAGCTCATGCTATGCTCCCCTCCCGAATACGATCAATATTCCTCTTTTCCGTCCTCGCCGGTCACCTCGCCGCAACGGGGAGAAAGCACCAACGTGGTTTTGGTCACACGGCGGAACTCTCCGTCAAGCACCTCAAGGGCACCCAGCAAAAAGTCAATCAGGCGCATGGCGGCAGAGCGCTCAAGCTCCTCTATGTTCATCACAACGGTATAACCGTCCATCAAGTAGCCCGCAATGGCAGGGCCGTCATCGTAATTGTGAGGCTTTACGACCTTGAGCATATTGCCCGTAGCAGCACTCTGCGTGGGACGCTTTGAGGGCAATTTTGCGGGCTCGTTATCGAGATCCTCTACAACGCCGTCCTCCTCGTCCTCGTCACCACGGTAAAATCCGCTGTCGTAATCCTCATAATTTTCGTAGTCACTTCTTCTGTTTTTTGCAAATGGATTTTTCATACTGTTCCTCCGTGCTTATATTTCAAATTTCATTGTTTCCCTGTACAAACAGGCGTCTGCCCACGCGCACCATATCCGCGCCCTCAGCTACGGCTGCCGCAAAGCTCTCCGACATGCCCATGGAAAGAAGCGGCTGATCGGCACGCCCAAGGCTTTGCCAGATACTGTGCGCCAGCGTGCGCGCCTGTGCAAAATACATACGGTATTCCGCATCGCTCTCGCACCTTGGTGCCATGGTCATAAGCCCCACAAGCGCAAGGTTTGGCAGATCCTGTATCTGGCGGCAAAGTGCCTGTGCTTCCTCGGGCATAACGCCGCTTTTTGCCGCCTCGCGCCCGATGTTTACCTCAACAAACACGCGCATGCAAATGCCGTTCTTGCCTGCATGGCGGTCGATCTCCCGTGCCAGCTCAATGCTATCCACCGAGTGTATGGCATGCACCTTGTCGATAATATATTTGATCTTGTTCTTCTGTAATGTGCCGATAAAGTGGATGCGCACGGCCTCGCCCTCGTATGCGCCCATGTGTGCCAGCAGCTGCTGTACGCGATTTTCGCCCACATCGGTTACACCCAGTGAGATCAATTCCTTAATTTCGCAATCACTTGCATATTTTACGGCAGCAATCAGCGCGGTTTTTCCCTCTCTGCCCGCCGCCGCTTCCGCCGCGTGCAGCTCAGCCCTCACTGCCCTCAAGTTTTCTTTTATATAGCTGTTCATTTTAACGGTTTTCCCTCGTAAATATGGCGTGCGGTAACCAGGATACGCTCGCCCTCCTGCAAAAACTCCGCCGATGCCTGCGCCGACACTAAGCAATAACCGCGCTCCATGAGAAGGGGTTCGATCCTGCGCGTTGCGGCAACGCCATTGTCATCCACAAAAACAGTATACGCGCCACCACCCTCGCGTAACGCTAACATCGGCACCCAAATACCGCTGATCTCCTCGGTGGTGATCACGATCTCCTCACACCTTGCAAGGTCACGGGGAGGTGCAATGCCCTGTGCGCGAAAGATCAGCAACACCTCGCCCGTGGTATCTTCGGACGTGATGCGCTCTAACGTCAGTGTCATACTCTCGCCTGTACGCATAACATCTATTTCATAATTTTTTCCAATTTCAAGCCCTTCGCTTGCGCGGCTGTCAAGCGGTACAGCAAGATACCACACATCGCCCGTGGCAATCTTGCCTATGGCAAGCGTTGTGCTTTGGGGAGATGCAAGCAGTGCACGAAGTCCACCGGGCGTTAGGGTATCCACAGCGTCGGTAGAAAGCACGGATTCATAGCCGTCTGCCGTGCGGTAAAACACGCCGTCACACGGGGCATGCACACGGTCGGTTGCATTGCGGTCATTTTCGATCAACGCTTCAAATTCAGCCTGCAGTGCCACAATGCGCGCAGCTCGCTCACTTGCCGCCTCGCCCTGTGCCGCGTAGCGGTCCAGTGCCGCATACAGCGTACTCCGCGCCGCCTCGGTATCCAAAACCGAGCCCGAGGAAAGCGATCTCATCAGTGCTTCGTACGCACCGTAATAATCGGGGAGTGCAGTAGGGTCGTCAAGCGATTGCAGTCGCTCGATCTCTGCCATGATCTCGGCCGCACGTGCGCGTGTGCCGGTATTACTGCCGTCGGCATAGACAAGTGCAAGGTCCGTACCGCCGGTTACAGCAGCACCGTTCGCCACCGAAAACACCACCGGGCCGTTATCTACGCTTTCCACAACCGTTTCGTCACGAAAAACATAGCCAACCGCGCTTACACGCTGCCCAACGGAAACCACACTTGCTGCATCGCGTTGCAGCTCGGCTGCGGTGCGAGAAATTTCAAAGGAGAGGATCCCTACAAGCAAAAGGGCAAGCACAGCAATAAAAGCGATCTGCAAAATCGGCACAAACCCGTGCCCACGCCTTGCTGCCATTGCACTTCCCTCCCCTTTACGCATGCACGCCCATGGCGCGCACAATTTAATAATATTAATTATATCACATTATTACTCATGTAAAGCCAATTCTGTAGCATTGTTTACAATTTCTTCAAAATTTCGCAGTTTTCCTTCACGGTCCACAAAAATTCGCGTGACGTACGGCTTTGCCGAAAACCACGTGATCTGCCGCTTGGCGTACCGACGTGTCGCCATTTTTAAGGTATCCACCGCCGACAAAAGATCGCACTCGCCGCGCAAATAGGGCAGCAGCTCCTTGTAGCCGATCGCCGCGGCGGCGGTGCTTGACATATCAAACACACCTTCATCAAGCAAGCGTTTGGTTTCTGCAACAAGTCCTGCTTCTATCATCTCGTCCACGCGCGAATCAATTCGCTCATACAGTAGAGACCGATCCTCAAACGAAAGATAAAGAACCGTCGCGCGGTATCGCATCGGCAACAGGCGGGAGCGCAGATCCCACTCGGTTTTTGTGATACCCGTTGTGCGATATATCTCAAGCGCGCGTATCACACGGCGCAGATTTGAAGGGTGCGTGGCAGCGGCACTTTCGGGATCCACCTTGGCAAGCTCCTCATGCAAATATGTATTCCCTCGCTCGGCGGCAAGTGCCGTGAGGGCGCAGCGCAGCACAGGATCACCGCCGGGAGATTCCGGCATACCGCGCAAAAAAGCATCGAGATAAAGCCCCGTACCGCCGCAAAAGATCGGCAGCTTGCCGCGCGACAAAATATCCGACACGGCGCGCTCGGCAAGGGAAAGATAATCAACCATGGAAAAATCCTGTGCGGGATCGGCAACATCGATCAGATGATACCGCACGCGCGCACGCGCTTTTTCATCGGGCTTTGCCGTACCGATATCCATGCCGCGATATATCTGCATGGAATCACAGGAAACGATTTCGCCACTCAGCCGTTCGGCAAGTGCCTCGGCAAGCGCGGACTTGCCACTGGCAGTTGGACCCACTATGGCAAGAATTTTCGGTTTTTCCGTCACCGTTATCACCCCTTTTCGGTATTTTTAAAATGCCGCTGCCCCCAAAAACAGGCAACGGCACGGTAGAAAATCAAGAACAAAAGCTGCCACCGGAGCCTCACAGCACCGATCTTGCAACAGATAAAACCTCGCTAAGAAAGCTGTTATCCGAAAAGAAAAGCCATATCAAGAATACCACCACAACGATCATGATAAAAAACTTTGCCAGCTTGCCAAGCAAGCGTATTGCCAAGTAAATAGCCAATACCGTAACAAGCACTGCTACCGCCGAGGTAGCGATATCCACAAGCAAATCTACACCAAACATGGCTACTCCCTTCCGCCCCCACGGGCAAGCTTACAATGATGTTATTGTACCGCAAAACAGTGAAATTTTTTCACTTTCACTCAAAAATTTTCATTTTGTTTTCAATTTAGCAAGCCCCAGATCTGCAAAGTCACACAACGCACACGCTTCCCCGTTCATTCAAGAAGCAAGCAAGGCAAGGCGCACCGCAGAAAGCAAGGCGCAGGCGTAGTTACCTACGTCAAGCCGCTTTCGAGGAGCAACGCCGTATTGCGCCGCTTATTGGATGAACATGGCATCGCCGAAGGAAAAGAAGCGATATCTCTCACGCACACCCGTTTCATACGCCGAAAGCACCGCCTCGCGGTTGTAAAACGCGGAAACCAACATCACCAACGTGCTTTGGGGCAAATGGAAGTTGGTGATGAGCGCATCCACCGCCTTAAAACGGTAGCCGGGGTAGATAAAAATCCCAGTATCACCGCAAACGGGGTGCACAATTCCCGTTTCATCGGTCACACTTTCAAGCGTGCGGCAGGATGTGGTACCCACCGCGATCACGCGCCCACCCGCGGCGCGGCGCGCGTTAATGAGCGCGGCACTCTCCTCACTCACCGAAATAAATTCGGTGTGCATGACGTGCTCATCCAGCCGATCCGCTTTAACGGGGCGAAACGTGCCAAGGCCCACGTGAAGCATCACGGGTGCGATCGCCACGCCCTTCGCGCGAACGCGCTCCAAAAGCTCGGGGGTGAAATGCAGGCCGGCAGTGGGTGCTGCGGCAGAACCCTCCTCCCTTGCGTAAACCGTTTGGTAACGGCTGTTGTCGGCAAGGCGCTCGGTGATGTAGGGAGGCAGCGGCATCATGCCGATCTGATGTAAAATATCATAGATATTCGCGTACCGTTCGCGGTCATATTCAAATTTGATCAAACGGTTGCCTTCCTCTACGATATCTGTTACGGTCGCGGTAAGGAGCCCCTGTCCGAACGTGAGCTTCGCGCCAATGCGTGCGCGCTTGCCGGGCTTCACCAGCGTTTCCCACGTATCAAGCTCGCGCTGGCGAAGCAAAAGCAGCTCGATGCCTGCATCGGGTCTATCTGCCGCATGCCCGTAAAGGCGTGCGGGGATCACCTTGGAATCGTTGATCACAAGCACGTCATTGGGGTTAAGATACTCCACAATATCATAAAAATGCTTGTGTGCAAGCGTGCCCACCTCGCGATCCAGCACCATAAGGCGCGAGTCATCGCGCTTTTCCAAGGGGTGCTGTGCGATCAGCTCCTCGGGCAGCTCATAATCAAAATCCGAGGTTTTCAGATCGGTTTTTACCTTTTCGTTGACAATGATATTAGACATACGGTTCCTTTCGCTTGGCCTCGACATAAATTTTAAAAAGGCGTTGACAAGCACGTAAGATTGTGTTAATATAAATAGGAAGACCAACTTGGTCGGGAAAACATAATATAATGATAGAGGTGCACATTGCGACCTCGCACGGGCAAGGCAACCGCTGCCGCTTGAGTCCGTGACGGGAGCGTAGCGTGCCGAAGTGAGGCGTTCGCGGTAAACGACTTGCTGGTCCGCACGGTTCAAAGCTGTGGGACTGTCGTCAAGATTTGATGGAGAGCTATCTGTATATGTGCGGTAAGGGGTGCCTTATCATATTATAGTACAAATACAGCTGGTTTTCAACCAGTTTTTTTATTTTTTGTGTTTTTCCGCAGAAAGGAACAAAGTATGAGCAAACTGAAACCCACCATTTTTGAAGGCGCCGCTACGGCCATTATCACGCCCTTTCAAAACGGCGTGATGGATTTTGACACCATGGGCAAGCACATCGACAGCCAAATCGACGATGGCATTGATGCGCTTGTGATCGCAGGTACCACGGGCGAGGCATCTACCCTTTCCCACGAGGAGCACTGTGAGGTGCTGCGTTTTGCGGCAGAAAAGGTTGCGGGGCGCGTGCCGATCATCGCAGGCACGGGTAGTAACGATACTGCCTACGGCATTGAGCTTTCCCGTTACGCGTGTGACGTTGGGTACGATGCATTGCTGATCGTTACCCCCTATTACAACAAGGCAACACCCAAGGGACTCATTCGGAATTTCCTTGACACTGCCGATGCCACAAACAAGCCGATCATTCTTTATAACGTCCCCTCTCGCACAGGTGTTAATATCCCTCTCTCGGTTTACAAGGAGCTTGCCAAGCACGAGCGCATTGTTGCCGTAAAGGAGGCTTCGGGCAACCTTTCTGCGATCGCGCAGCTCTTTGACGAATGCGGCGATGCACTTGACATATACTCCGGCAACGATGATCAGATCGTGCCGATCATGGCACTTGGCGGCAAGGGCGTGATCTCTGTCGTATCCAATCTCTTGCCCCAAGAAACGCACGACCTTTGCGCGGCTTGCCTGAAGGGAGATTTTAAGACCGGCACTGCCATGCAGCTGAAGTATTTGAAGCTCATCAACACGCTGTTCTGCGAGGTCAACCCCGTTCCCGTAAAAACCGCTGCTGCGCTCATGGGTATTTGCAGCAACGAGCTCCGTCTGCCCCTTTGCGAAATGGAAACGGCAAACTACGAAAAGCTACTTACCGTAATGAAGGACTACGCTCTTATCAAATAAGGGCCGAAAGGAAGTTCAAACATGTTAAACATTATGCTTTGCGGCTGCGGCGGTCGCATGGGCGCGGCGTTTAGTGCCGCGGCAACCGCGGGAGGCGACCGCATCGTTGCGGGCGTAGATATCAACCCCAGCGCTGCCAATCCCTACCCCGTTTACACCTGCGCCGATGAGTTTGGCGGAAAAGCCGACGTCATTGTGGATTTTTCGCATCACTCCGCGCTCTCGGGGCTGCTGGCTTACGCCAAGCGCACCTCCACCCCCATTGTGGTCTGCACCACCGGTCACAGCGAGGAGGAGCTTGCCGAAATGAAGGCGGCATCCCTGTTTGTACCCGTCTTTTTCTCGCGTAATATGTCACTCGGCATCAATCTTTTAATGGCTCTTTGCCGCAAGGCAGCTACCACACTCGGTGCTGATTTTGACGTGGAGATCATTGAAAAGCATCACAATCAAAAGCTGGATGCCCCCAGCGGCACAGCCCTGATGCTTGCCGACTGTATCAAAGAAGCCGATGACAGCGCATCACACCCCTACGTTTATGAGCGTCAAAGCGTGCGCCGCGCGCGTGAGCGCGGCGAGATCGGCATCAGTGCCATAAGAGGCGGCACGATCGTGGGTGAGCACGAGGTGCTTTTCTGCGGCAAGGATGAGGTCATTACCCTCTCGCACAGTGCCGCCTCTCGCGAGGTCTTTGCCACGGGTGCGTTGCGCGCCGCGCATTTTATGGCAGGCAAGCCCGCAGGCTTTTACAACATGGATGACGTGGTAAACGCTTTATAATCTAAGAAAAGCCCTCAAAGGTGTCATGCGGCACCCTTTGAGGGCTTTGTGTTTTTTGTATGAAATTTTCTCTCGCCCTTGACGGGCAGGCACAAAAAATATTATAATAGATTTACCATTAAAAAACATAGAGGTCGTTATGAAAAAAAGAATTTTACGCATGCGCATTCTCTACACCGTTGTTGCCGTACTGCTGATCGCGGCGGCTGTTGTCACTATCATATACTTTTCCACGCGAAAGACCAAGGGGACACTGGCCGAGGCTTCGGTGGTGCGCGCCTCGCTCTCAAGCAATCTTTCCTCCACGGGGGTCGTGCAAAACCTGGCATTTGATACCGACGTGCCGCTTGCAGCCTTGACAGTTGAAGACACAAAAACGATCTCCGAAATTATGGAAAACGACTATGCCGTAAACCTTGTTGCGTTGCTGGGTGAAGGATCGCTGGGGCCTATCCTTTACCGCGTTACATGGGTCAATAAGGATTACCTCGGCAAGGAAACCGAGTTTAGCACCGCCGATGCAAGCTCCGACCTGATCACACTGACGCCTGTCTACTTCGATTGGGAAAAAGCCGCTGAATACTATGCCATTGAGGTATCGGCAGGCACGACCGATGCAGAAAACGTAAAAGAATACGTGCTTTCCCTGCTGCTGCGTGAGGGCGTTTCCGACACCGACCCCTCGGCATTCCCGGATGAGTTTTGGCGCGAGGATGCCAACGGTGCCGTAACGATCACCACAGAGAGGATCGGCGATCTTATCCTCGAGGAGCTTGAGCACGTAGACGAGGTTGAGTTTACCATTTCCCATTTCACCTGGCGCAAGGGCGATATTTTGATACTTGATAATAATCTGTTTCGTGTGTCCTACAGTGAGCTTTTCGTATCCTTTACGCTCAGCGAATACGACGTTGCCGGCATCCATGCGCGTATGCAAAACGGCGAGCGCGTGTACGCCTCCGTTGGCATCAATGCGCTCTCAGGGCGCGAGCTGCTTGCAGAGATCGTGGAGATCCAAACAGGCAAAAACACATCGGGCGTATCCTATTTCTTGCTTCTTGGACGTTTGGTCTTTTCACATATTGTTGAGAATGCCGACGGCACCGAAAGTGGCGACTATACCTATTACGATCCCTTTTTGACCGACAATACCGTAACCTACCTCGGTATCGATCTTGCCGACAATGTGCGCCCCGAGGAGCTGCTTGACAATTATTCGGTCACCGTTTCCGCGCAAAAAACTGTGGTGGAAAACGCGCTTGTCGTACCCACAAAATGCATTTATTACGACGATGCCAAAAGACCGTACGTCACGGTTTTGGATGCCGAAAAAAAGGAGAAGCGCATCTATATCAAGATCACGCTTTCCACAGGCACCGATGCTGCCGTTGTCGCGGTAGACGGCTACACGCTGAACGAGGGTGACGTTCTGCGTTATATTGCAGATTCCACACTGATAGGATCACTGTTCTGATGCCCGCAAGCAAGCCTGTTATATCCCTTACGGACATCACGAAGTCCTATCAAATGGGCGACGTGCACTTCCCCGTCCTTCACGGCATCACCTTTACTGTGGATGCAGGGGAATTTGTATCCGTGCTCGGTCCCTCGGGGTCGGGAAAATCAACTTTAATGAACATCATCGGTTGCCTTGACGTGCCCGATAGCGGCACCTATATGCTGGGACACCGCACCGTAAAGGGCTTGCCCGAGCGCACAATGGCGCGTATTCGCAACCGTGATATCGGCTTTGTGTTTCAAAGCTTTCAGCTGCTGCCTCGCATCTCGGCGATCGAAAACGTCATGCTGCCACTGATCTATGCCAAGGTGCCGCGCGCACAGCGCTATGCACGTGCCATGGCAGAGCTTGAGCGTGTAGGTCTTGCCGACAAGGCAGGAAACCTCCCCCGTCAGCTTTCGGGCGGACAGCAGCAGCGCGTAGCGATTGCCCGCGCGCTTGTCACGCGCCCGCGCATTCTGCTTGCAGATGAACCGACAGGTGCACTTGACCGCACCACAGGTGCACAAATTATGGATATTTTTCAATCGCTCAACAAGGAGGGCATCACCGTGGTTATGATTACGCACGACCACAAGGTCGCCTCCTTTGCCTCACGCATCGTGTATATTCTTGACGGCAAGCTTTACAGCAAAGAGGAATATGAGGCGCTTGAGCTTGGTGGGGAGGGCTGACGGTATGTTTTTCTTAAGCACGATCCGTATGAGCTTTTCCAATCTGCGCGCCAACGCCATGCGCACGTTTCTCACTATGCTTGGCGTGATTATCGGTATCACCTCCATTCTCGCTCTTTTGACGATCGGACAGGGCGTGACCGACTCGGTCATTGACCAGCTCTCGGGGCTTGGCGGCAACCGTGTCACCGTTACGATCCGTAACACCACGGTAAAGCCCGGCTTTACCGATGAGGAGCTTGAGCGCTTTGCACACCTCGAGGGTGTTGAGGGCGTAGCCCCACAGCTTTCCTCCTATCACACCCTAACACTGATGCCGAAGCTCACCAACAGCAAATACGACGGCGTTTATACCATTTCACGCCGCGTTATGGGGGTAAATGACTTTTATTTTTCCACCTACACCAAAAATGCAGGCATGCTGTATGGGCGGAGCATTTCCACAGATGATGTTACGCACCGAACCAATGTCTGCGTACTCGGCTATGACCTTTGGCAGCGCCTTTACGGCAACTACTCTCCTGTTGGTGAGATCATTAAGGTCAACAACACCGATTGCACTATAATCGGCGTCATGAATGAGCTGGTCGGCATTGATGTCACAGGCAACAACTCCCTCATCGTACCCTACACCACTGCCGTACAGACCTTTTCCATGGGACTGCCCGACAGCTTTGACGTGGTGATCAACACCGCATCGGAAACAGATGAGGTGATTGCCCGTGTGGAAAATCTTTGTGCCACGCTCCTCAACAGTGCAGGTAACAATGGCTACAGCGTGGTCAATCAGGAGGAAATTCTTGACATGGTGCTCACTATTACCGACCTGGTTCTCGGTATGCTGGCGGGTATTGCGGTCATTGCGCTTGTGGTGGGCGGTATCGGCATTATGAACATGATGCTGGTCACGGTATCCGAGCGCACCGCCGAAATCGGCCTTCGCAAGGCGCTTGGCGCGCGCCCGAGCGTCATTATGCTGCAATTTCTGATTGAAGCCGTCATCATCAGCCTGTTCGGCGGCATCATCGGTGTTTTGCTCGGACTCGGGGCATCTTATATCGCCTCGTTGCTGATCGGTTACACCTTTCGCTTCAATCCCATGACAGCAATGCTTGCATTGCTCTTCTCACTTATCGTCGGCGTGATCTTTGGGCTACTGCCCGCGCGTCGCGCCGCAAAAATGAACCCCATTGAGGCACTTCGCTCCTCTTAACACAAAAACCACGATCTGTTGGTACGTACACGAAAGGACAATTTTAGCAAATTTTTAAAAAACGTTATGCCAACAAGAAAAGGACAGAGAAACCGAATGTTCTCTGTCCTTTTTGAGCATTTTAACTTGATTAAATACAGCAAACGGGAGGCGGAACGCCGCGACCACCGTAGGTGTGTCGACGTGCTCGCACAGCCGAGGACAGCCTCCCCTACACAATGGGATTTTACACGGTGCACCTTGTTCACGCACTCTTGTAGGGGAGGGGTCCCCCCTCCCGTTTTAACATCCTTATCGCGGCACAAAGCCGTCAAAAATAGGATAATTGCCCGCCGACAGTTGGCGATCGTAATCGGCTTGATTTTTCACAGTGTAAACAAGGGATGCCGCACCAAAGCATTTGATGCCGCAGCGAAGTGCAAGACGACTGGGATAGTGCTGATTCCATGCGTGGAATGCAGGGCGGCAAAGGAAGGTAAGCCAAAGTGCGGAAAGTGCAAAATTGAGCACCCGTGATCCGCTTTTTTTCTCTTTGATGAGATCGGTTGACAGCAATCCGCGCACCGCACTCCTGCGGTGCTTTTTAAACCAACGCAGCAGCAAGGGGTTAAAGCTTTCTACGCACCATTCCCCCTTGTATGCATCAAGCAGGGCGGCAACGGCAGGACAAAGCGCGGTGTCGCCACTCTCGCCCTTCAGCTCAATGAGAAGCGGCACGCTGCCCCCAACCAGCGCCAACACCTGCGCCAAGGTCGGAATATGCTCCTTTGAATTACCCAGCGTGCACGCCGCAAGCTCCGCCGCGGTCAGTGAGGCAAGCTTTACATCTTTGCCGCACATACGGGTTAGCGTATAATCGTGAAAGACCATAACCTCGCCGTCCCTCGAGAGCTGCACGTCAAGCTCAATGGCAAAGCCTGCCTTCACGGCAAGCTCAAACGCCGCAAGAGAATTTTCGGGTGCGGTATCGCCCCAAAGCCCACGGTGAGCATAGGGGCGCAGGAACGGTTGCACTGCACGTTTGCGTGCGCGCGGCGCGATCAAGACAAGCCAAAGGAGAAATACCCCTAATACGGTAGCAAAAACAGCCACTAAAGCAATGATTGCAGGATGCATCAGTCTGCACCTCCAATGCCGTCAAGAACGGTTTCCTTGGCGGCAGGCTTTGCATCGCCGTGGCGCACAAAGAACATGGTGATAAACGCAAGCACCACAAAGAAAGCGGCATAGGGGAAGAGCGTACGCCAGCTGATATAATCCAGGAACAAGCCCGAAAGTATGGGGGTGATCACCTGTGCCGACATGCTTGCCGTATAGTAAAAGCCTGTATATTTACCGACGTTACTACCGCGAGAAAGCTCCACCACCATGGGGTAAGAATTGACGTTAATGGTAGCCCAGCCAATGCCTGCCGTGGCAAACAGGAGGGGCATGAGGATCTGTTTAACAAGCTGCGGACTCTCTGCACTGAAGAAGGAGGCAAAGAAGAAGGAAGCACCGAGAATGATAACACCGCCAAGGATCATTTTCTTTCTACCAAGTTTTGAGGAAAGCAGACCCACAGGCAGGTAAGAAACAATGGCGGCAGCCTGCGCGATCAGCAACGTGGTGTTATAATCCACGTTCAGCACCGTGCTTGCATAAACCGAATATTTGCTGGTAACGGCATTGTAGCCCATAAACCAGAATACCACCGAGGCAAGGATCAAAAACAGTGAGAGCTTTTCACCCTTGGTAAGCGTACGCATTTCGGCACCGTCATCCACCGGTTGCTCCGGTGCATCGAGCCCCAGACGCAGGCTCTCTGCCTGCATATCAGCAGCCCATGCATTCTCGCGCACCTTCCACAAAAACAGGGCAAGACCCACGAGCATAATGCCTGCAACAATGGCAAAAAAGGTGGTATAGCTCATCAGCGCGTTTTGCACCTTTCCTGTACCAAATACCGTGCCGAGCAGCAAAACGAGAATACCGCCTGCCGTACCCATTAAATTGATAACGGCATTTGCCTTCGAGCGAAGGGGCTTTACCGTAACGTCGGGCATCAGTGCCACGGCAGGGGAACGGAAGGTACCCATTGCGATCAAGGTAAAGAACAGCAGCACCATAAAGATCACCAAGGGTGCGGGGTGCGCGGCGGTCGTGTCAGCGGCATATGCCTGCCTTGCGGGCACTACGATATTACTGTACTCCGGATTGGTGGCGGTATCGCCGTTTGCATCAAGCACTGTCATGGGAATTGCGGTAAAGTCGTTTCGTGAGATCATCTCCTGCAACGGCTTTTTGTCCGCGATCAAGCTATCGGCGCGCCAATCGCTAACCTCGGGATTGGCATCCCAGATCGCCCCGAGTGACTCGGTATACGCCTCGCCCTCGGTAGCCGAAACAGCCTCAAGCCTTTCGAGCTGTGCACTGTCCGCCACGGAAAGCGACACCAAAAGCACTGCGGCACAAATCGAGCCGATCACAATAAACGGCGTACGCCGCCCAAAGCGACTGCTGACCTTGTCGGAAATTGCCCCGAATACGGGAAGCAATATCAGGGCAAATATGTTGTCAAGTGCCATAATGGCGCCCGAGATCGTTTGCGCGAGGCCAAATTTATCGGTTAAGATCTTTGGCACAATGGTATCATAAGCCTGCCAAAAGGCTGTGATCAAAAAGAAGGCAAACCCTACAAACACTGTGCGCTTATAGTTGAGCTTCATCTTTCTTTTCTTCCTCCTCGTTTTTTAACATGTGAAATACACGCATGGCAGCGAGCTGCGTTTTGCCGTCGGGAATATTGCCTGCCATGACCTCGGCAACCAGGTCGTTCAGCGGCATGCGGAAAACCTCAAGAAACTCATCCTCATCGGTGTGCGATGCCGAAAATGTCAGTCCACGTGCCAAATATAAGCGGATACGCTCATCCAAAATAGCAGGTGACGCGTAATAATCACCGAGATATATCAGCTCTGAGGCAACAGCACCCGTTTCCTCCTCAAGCTCACGGAGAGCCGCCTTGCGCGGATCCTCCTCGGGACTTTCCAGCTTTCCTGCCGGGATCTCCACCAAAATTTCGTGGTACGGGTAGCGATATTGACGCTCCAGCAGCACCTCACCCTCATCGGTCAGCGGCAAAATCGCCACAGCACCGATATGGTGCACATATTCGCGCGTTGCAGGCTTTCCGTTCGGCAATTCAATGTCATCCACGCGAACGTGAAGAACCTTGCCGTCAAAAATAGCCTTGGAGCTTACCGTTTTCTCTGTTAATTTCATAGATCGATCTATCCCTTCCTGCTTCTTCATGTTTATATTATACTCCAATTTTCTTATTTTGTAAACCCGTTCGGGCATACCAGTGCGAATTTATTCCAAAAAAGCCGTGCATGACACACGGCTTTTTGCATTAATTTTGAGTGTGATCTCCGCATTTTTTAGATATCGCCTGCTTGATTTCATGCACAGTATATCCGTAGCGCACAAGGCTTGCCACAAGACGGGAAAGATCCGCCTCGGTAGCAGGTAACGCCATGTGGCGGCGACACATCAATTTCTCACACCGTTTGACGGCATTTTTCGTGAGCAGAAAATTTTTCACAGCTGCAAGCGATGCCTCACCGTATCCCTTGGCGCGCACGTCAAGCAAAATACGGCGATCTCCCCACAGCTTGCCAATTCCTCTTTCGGCTTCACGCAATGCGCCCGCCGTTTCATCCGCATACCCGCGTGCAAGCAGCTCGGCAGCAGCCGACGCGGCGATCTCTTTTTTCACACCCCGTTGTCGCATTTTTTGTATCAGCCTCAGCTGTGAAACAGCACCCGTACCAAGCAGCCGCAAGCCCATATCAAGTGCCTTCGTCATTTCACTCTCTGCCACAAGGTCTTCATACTCACGCTCTTCCAAGGCACCGCATTGAGGCACCCTGCCAAGGCGTGCGGCAAAAACCGTCAGTATCTCCTGCTGCACCTCATTCTCTTGCGATATTTTGATATGTAAGAGCAGCCGCGCGCCGCCCTCGGCGGCGCGCACGTTGCACAGCTCTATTTGCCTATCAGTTGTCATCGCCTAGCTTGAGTGCCTGCAGGTCGAAATCCTCCTCGTCCTCGTCGTCCACGTCAAAGGCCTCTTCCTTCATCTCCATGCTTGCCGAGCACGCACGGATCTTCTCATCAATTTCAGCAAAGAGCGCAGGGTTGGTTTCGAGCATCTTTCTGATATTGTCCTTGCCCTGGCCTAAGCGTTCACCGTTGTAGGAGAACCACGAGCCGCTTTTTTGAATGACATCGAGTGCAAGACCGATATCCACCAGCTCACCGGCGCGAGAAATACCCTTGCCGTAGAGAATATCAAACTCCGCTACGCGGAAGGGGGGCGCGACCTTGTTTTTTACGATCTTACATTTTACGTGATTTCCGTAAATATCGTTACCGTTTTTCAGCTGCTCGGTCTTGCGAACGTCGATACGCACCGACGCATAGAATTTGAGCGCGCGACCGCCCGTGGTGGTTTCGGGATTTCCGTACATCACGCCAACCTTTTCACGCAGCTGGTTAATAAAGATAACAACGGCATTGCTCTTAGAGATCACGGCGGAAAGCTTACGCATCGCCTGTGACATCAGACGCGCCTGTACGCCGACCTGCGACTGTCCCATATCGCCCTCGATCTCCTGACGGGGCACAAGCGCCGCAACCGAGTCGATCACCACCACATCAATGGCACCCGATCGTACCAATGCCTCGGTGATATCCAGTGCATCCTCACCGCAATCGGGCTGAGAAACGAGCAGATTGTCAATATCAACACCAAGCGCCTTGGCATACACGGGATCAAGCGCGTGCTCCGCATCGATAAACGCCGCCTGTCCACCGGTTTTTTGCACCTCGGCAACGATATGAAGCGCAACCGTAGTTTTACCCGAGGATTCGGGGCCAAAAATTTCAATAATTCTGCCGCGCGGCACGCCGCCAATGCCAAGAGCCATATCGAGTGAAAGCGAGCCCGTATGCACCGCCTGCACCTCCATGTGCGTATTCTCACCCAGCTTCATGATCGTTCCTGCGCCGAAATCGCGCTCAAGCTGTTTAATGGCGGTATCCAGTGCTTTTTTTCTTTCGGTCGCATCGGCACCGCAAAGAGAAGCTGCGGCTACTTTTTTAGAGGTTGCTTTCATTTCAATTACCTTCCTTATATGATTTGTGCACCGGGCAACAGCCCCGCGTGCACCGAACTGCTATCATTATAACAGCCCTTTTGCCGCTTGTCAAGGGGTTTTTGGCTTATTTTTTCCAAAATCGGAAAAATGTTTTTATCAACGCCCTGTTTATTGCTTGCCCAATAAAATTATTTTTCCCACAACGAGCGAACAAAGGTGGTTACGGTATCTATCGCCGCATTTACCCGAAAACCTTATCGTAACCCGAAAGCATTATCATAAAAAAAGAGGAGGCGAAGCTGATAGAATAAAAGAAAATGAAGAATGAAAAATGAAGCCGCTTCGCTGATGAATAATGAAAAATTGATGAAGATTTTCGCTGTGGCGAAAATCAACCGAAATTATTCATTATTCACTATTCATTATTCATTTCTTATAT
>JAFVOQ010000058.1 GCA_017505785.1 Clostridia bacterium | reverse complement strand
TTTGGCGGAGAAGGAGAGATTTGAACTCTCGCGCCGGTTTAAATCCGACCTACACCCTTAGCAGGGGCGCCTCTTCGGCCAACTTGAGTACTTCTCCAAATGCAGAATTCTTTTGCTCTTCTGCGTACCCTGCGAGCGCCGTTTGCAAAACTCGCCCTATTATTATAGCCCACACTTGCTTATTTGTCAAGGGCTTTTTAAAAAAATATTGACAGCAACATCTATCGTGCTTTTCGCCTTCTTTTCATCGCGGCACAGCTCAAAAAAAGTTCAAAACGTATTGACAAAACACCCTTTCGGTGCTATACTGTTATTGCGAACGTTTGAACAATTGTTCAATTATAATACAAGGAGGGTCATACGCTTGTCACACGAAACAAAATCCACGCATGATGTGCCCTGCTGCACCTTTTTGCACGCACACAAAAACGTGATCGAAGGGGTAAAGGACGTCATGCCCGCCGAGGACACCTTACTGGAGCTTGCAGAGCTTTTCCACGTTTTTGGCGATAGCACGCGTATCAAGATTCTCTACGTGCTCCTTGAACACGAGCTTTGCGTTTGTGATATTGCAACGCTGCTAAACATGACGGTTTCTTCTATCTCACATCAGCTCCGTATTCTCAAAAGTGCCAAGCTGGTACGTTGGCGCAAAAGCGGGAAAACGGTATTCTACGCACTTGCCGACGACCACGTACGCACCGTTCTGGGGCAAGGAATGGAGCACGTTACCGAGCCAATTTAAAGGAGGTCATACCATGAAAAAAGTATTTCAGCTAATCGATCTTGACTGTGCACACTGCGCCGCACGCATGGAGGAGGGCATCCGAAAGCTTGCGGGGGTAACTGACGTATCGGTCAATTTTCTCACGCAAAAGCTCACGTTGGAGGCAGATGACGAGGTGTTTGAAAAGGTATTGCGGCAAGCGGTAAAGATCTGCCGCAAGATCGAGCCCGACTGCACCGTGGTGATCCAATGACACGCAAGCAAAAAAAGCTGCTTTGCCGTATCCTATCGGCGGTGGTTTTACTGATTGCCGCGCTTTTGTGCGATCGGTATCTTGGCGAAAGGCTAAACGCAGTGCAGCTTCTCTGTTTATATCTGCCCGCATATTTTGCTGCGGGCTTTGACGTATTAAAGCGCGCCCTTAAAAATATCCTGGGCGGTCAGATCTTTGATGAAAATTTTTTAATGGCACTCGCCACGATCGGCGCCCTCGCCATTGGCTTTTTGCCGGAGGGTGAGCCCGAGCTTGCCGAGGCAGTGCTTGTGATGATCTTTTATCAGATCGGCGAGCTGTTTCAAAGCATTGCCGTGGGCAAAAGCCGTCGCTCGATCGCAGCACTCATGGATATTCGCCCCGACACTGCGCGCGTGTTACGCGACGGCGCGGAATTTGAGGTTTCACCCGATACGGTCGCCGTGGGTGAGCTGATCTCGGTGCGCCCCGGCGAGCGCATCCCACTTGACGGCACGGTCACCGAGGGCTGCTCCGATCTTAACACTGTGGCACTGACGGGAGAAGCTCTCCCTCGCACCGTCAAGGTGGGAGATGCGGCAATCAGCGGTGCGACCAACCTTTTTGGAGCACTTGTGATACGTGTGGAAAAACTTTACCGTGACTCCACCGTTGCGCGTATTCTCGCCTTGGTGGAAAATGCCGCGGCAAAAAAGGCAAAAACCGAGAAATTCATTACGCGTTTTGCGCGATATTACACCCCGTTTGTGGTGATATCTGCCTTATTGGTGGCACTTCTGCCGCCGCTTTTCTCGGGCACGTTTGCGGCATCCTTCCCCATGTGGCTCGCACGGGCTCTGACCTTTCTTGTCATCTCCTGCCCCTGCGCCCTTGTGATCTCGGTGCCCCTCTCCTTTTTCGGCGGTATTGGCGGTGCTTCACGCCACGGGATCCTGATCAAAGGCAGCATGCATTTAGAGCAGCTCGCCAAAGCAAGGACCGTGGTATTTGACAAAACAGGCACGCTCACCAAGGGCACGTTTACCGTAACGGGCATCTGCCCCGTAAGCGGCACAGCCGAAGACTTGCTCCTGCTTGCCGCTGCCGCGGAGCAACGCTCCAACCACCCCATTGCAAGGGCACTTCTTGCCGCCGCCAATGCCCCACTTCCCAAAGTGAAGGAAATACGTGAGTTGGCGGGGCGCGGTGTTATGGCACAAGTAAACGGACAAGAGATCGCTGTCGGAAACGGAGCACTGATGCATGACGTGGGTGCGGCACATGCGGCATCGCAAGAGAGTGGTACCCTGGTACACGTGGCACAAAACGGCACCTATCTTGGCTATATCGCCATAGCGGATACACTAAAGCCCACGGCAAGGGATGCGATCCTTGCACTGCGCGACACAGGGGTTGCAAACACCGTAATGCTGACAGGCGACCGCGCCGCTGCCGCGCACGCCGTTGCAAGGGAGCTCGGTATTACCTCGTGGCATGCAGACCTGCTCCCCACCGACAAGGTGGCAAAAATAGAGCATCTGCTTGCAGCATCTCACCGCGGCACCGTTGCCTTTGCAGGTGACGGCATCAACGATGCGCCCGTGCTTTCCCGCGCCGACGTTGGCATTGCCATGGGTGCGCTTGGTTCAGATGCCGCCATTGAAGCCGCCGACGTGGTTTTAATGGACGACGATCCGCAAAAGATCGCGACGGCGATCAAGGCGGCGCGCCGCACCCTGCGCATCGTGCGCCAAAACATTGTGCTTACCCTTGGTGTAAAGGTGAGCGTGCTGCTTTGCAGTGCCCTTGGATTGCTTGGCACCTGGCAAATGCCGATTGCCATTTTTGCGGACGTGGGTGTTTTGGTTCTGGCGATCCTAAACGCTATGAGAACCTTAAAAGCAGCGCGCATTTGTAATTAAAATCTTCGCAAAAAACCGCTTTCCCTGCCCTATCGCAGAGAAAGCGGTTTTAACTTTTATGCTTGATTCCGCAAAAACAGTGAACGTACTGTTGCAAAGGCTTATACATTCAGCTTGTCGCCTGTATGCAGTAAGAGGCTCGTCCCCTCGTTTTCAAAGGAAAAGGGGGCTTCCTTCAGCTCGGCAAGTGCAACACGCACCGCCGCCTGCCTTTCCGCAGGCACGTAAAACAGCAAAAATCCGCCGCCGCCCGCGCCCAACAGCTTGCCGCCAAGCGCACCTGCTGCCAGTGCTCGCCGGTACAGCTCATCAATATATCCGTTTGTAATGCGGTCGGTAATGCCGCGCTTTAGGCACCACCCCTCGTGCAAAAGAGCACCAAAGTCATCTAAAGGTGCCTGCCCCTCAAGGAGTGCGGTCGCCTCCCTTGCCATATCACGCATGCGGCAAAGCTCGGCTGTGCGATCCTTCAGTGCCGCTTGATGTGCCGTTTGCAATTCCGCAGAAACCCGTGAAACGCCCGTAAAAAAGAGCATCAGGCTTTCCCCCAGCGCAGCCTTGCGCGCAGGGGAGATATTGACGGGGGTGACGGTAAAATCCTCGCCCTCAAAATCAATGCGATGAAAGCCGCCGTATGCGGTAGCGATCTGATCCTGCACACCGCCGCTTTCACGGCAGAGCGTGCGCTCAAGATAGATCGCCTCTCGCGCCAGAGACTCCTTTGTCACCTGCTCCCCCCTTGCCGCATGTATAGCATGAAGCATACCAACGGCGAAGGCACTGCTGGTGCCAAGGCCGGATCTCGCGGGGAGATCGGCATCATAGGTGAGCCTGACGTGTTGCACATCTTGCCAAAGCATAGCCTCACGGATCAGGGGATGCACGATATCTCGGTTGTCATGCACGCGCTCGGTCTTGCTGTAAACAAACTCGCTGGCATATGTATAAAACCGCGGCAGCGCGCGCAGCGTAACATAGCAATACTTATCAAACGTGGTAGAGAGCACCGTACCGCCGTGCTTGCGGTAAAAATCAGGAAAATCGGTTCCGCCGCCGAAAAACGACATGCGAAACGGTGTTTTTGTCAGTATCATATCAAACCGTCACCGCCTGTGGCTCCTGCTCACCCTCGCCTGTGGCAGCCTCTTGCGATACGGGCGCAGGCACTGCAAAGCGCACGGCACCGGGGCAAATATCTATGGTGAAATCATTGCACAGCACGATCTCACCGTCAAGCGTGTAGCCAAAGCCCTCGGGTGCCACGACCCGCACACTTTTGCCGCGGCGATAGGTGATCAAATTTTTGAAACGGGGATCGTCCAAATGCTTCCCCTTCTTATACACGTTGATCAGCTTGATCAGCGTAAAACGCGACAGGGGCTTGACAAGGCATACATCAAGCAGTCCGTCATCGTTTTGTGAGTGGGGCGCGCAGCAGTAAGCACCTCCCACGTAGCGTCCGTTTGAAACAGTGCAAAGCAGCATCTTGCCATCGTTTAGCTTTTCACCGTCCACCCAAACGGTGCAGTCGTTTTTCATGGCGGTAACAAGCGCCTTTATAATGCCCGTGGTGTAGGCGTTTTTGCCACCGATGATCTTTTTGCGGCGCACCTCATGCATGGTTTTTGCCACTGTGGTATCAAAGCCAAAGTTGGTAACGTTGATCGAATACCGATCACCCACGCGCATCACGTCTACGGTTTTTTCCTCTGCCGCAATGAGCGCATCGATATCGAGAAAGCGCGCGGCTCCCCCGTAATACTTAACGTAATCGTTTCCGCTGCCGCACGGGTAACAGGTCATAGAGGCATTGGGAAAGCCGATAATGCCGTGCAGCACCTCATTTGCCGTTCCGTCGCCGCCGCACGCATAAAAGCGCATTTTGGTATTTGGCTCTGCCTCAAGGCGCGCACGCACAAAGGCGGTGGCATCCTTTTCTGCCTTGGTGGGATAAAACTCATAAGAAAGATCAGCATAGTCGGTTCTCATCTTTTCCTGCAAGGCGGCAATTTTCTCACTGTTATCGCGCCCCGCAGTGGGATTGTAAATAAAAATATGCTTCATCTCAAAAAGCTCTCCTTACCCAAAAAAATCGTTACCGCCGAAGTCGATTTTATGATATATACGCATATTATAACATAATTATCGAAGCATTGCAAGTGCCAATTATCACGGTGTAAAATTTATACAGTCCTGCCATAAAATACGACAAAATTCAAAAAATGACCAATTTCAAAGCCCTGTAAGACCTTGATTAAAAACGTTTCATATGATATACTGTTATTATATTTAGTGAAAGGAGAAGCGACATGCCCTCGTTTACCAAAAAGGCGATCATTGATGCCTTTATGCATCAGGCATCAAAAAAACCGCTGGAAAAGATCACCGTGCGCGACGTTGTTGACGATTGCGGCATCAATCGCAACACCTTTTATTATCATTTTCAAGATATTTTTGCCGTGCTTGAGGAGATCTGCTTATCGGGCACCGCAAAAATGAAGACCACGCTACCGCTTGGCGATATGCTCTCTGATCTTTTTTTGGTGCTGATCGGCTATGCTGCAAGATACCCCAAGGCCATGGCGCATATTGCAGCCTCTATTGGGCAAAGCGGTGCGGAGCGTTACTTTGCCAAGGGGTTTGACAGTACCGTGTTTGCGGTTCTCGAGCGTGAAACCGGCTCTGCCGACGTGTCGGAGCTACGCACAGCAACGGTGTTTTTGCGGCATGCCTTTATCGGGCTGTTTGTAGACTGGATCAACGCCGGGGGAAAGATCGACGGCGAAAAGCTTGCCGCGCGCATCGCCCTCATGTCACAGGGTGTATGTGATGCTGTTTCCAAAATTAAACATTTTACATAAATTGCCCAAAAATTGTGCAAAAGCGCCCCCGTGCCCGAAATTCGGGCACGGCGCTTTTTTTGATGAATGACAAATCCGCTGATCTTTATTATAATATGCGTATTGTAAAAGGAGAGCGCGCCCCAATGAAAAGAGGATTGCGATGAAATACATACTAAAAAAAATCGGCTGCTTCCTGCGCTTTTGCTGGATACAGCTTGCACGGCGCGTGCTGATCATTTTAACCTATCTTCTGTATTCCCCCAAGGTGATCTACACCGACAAGTCGTGCCTTAAGTTTCGACGGGTGGCAGAGCCCACCGTGCTGACCTGTAACCATTTGCGGGGCTGTGACGGGGCGGTGATATCGGTGATCTTTTACCGTAGCCGTATTCACTCCCTTGCCGCGAGAAAATGGTATCGCAAGTGGTATTTAAAGCCCTTGCTCGTTTGTGGCTACAGTATTCCCATTGCTCCCAGCTCCGCCTCGTGGCTCAAGGAGGCCGTTCGCGCCATGCGCGGGGGTGACAGTGTGCTCATCTTTCCCGAGGGCATGGCTGTTTCGGGCGGTAAGGCAATGCGCCCCTTCAAGCCCGGCTTTTTAAAGCTTGCCGAGCTTGGTAATGCCCCCGTGCTCCCCATTTACATGGAGGGCTGCTATAACAGACCGTTTTTAAAGCGTTTGCATTTGGTGGTTGGCACCCCCTACCATCCCGATCCCATTGGCGAAAACGAGCATCCGCATGACTATCAAAAGCGTCAGTCTGCCCTGCTTTACGCCAAAACAAAAGAATTGCAGCAGATCTTGCATCAGCGCAAAAAAAGAAAGGATAAGCAATGAAACGTGCAAATATTGTAAAAGAAGTCAGAATCATTCACGTCATCGTTTCCGCACTTCTGTTTTTCTCGGGTGTGTTTCTTATCACCTGGCCCGACATTGGCGGCATTGCCGCGCGTTGGCTTGTCGGTGCCAATCTGATCCTCACGGGGGCGGTACGCACACTCGGTTATTTTTCAAACGACCTCTACCGCCTTGCGTTTCAATACGACCTTGCCATTGGCGGACTTTCCACCATTCTCGGTGTCTTGATCTTTATGTACCCCAACAACGTTCCCGAGCTGCTGCCCTACGTGCTTGGCACGTATATCATACTGGACGGCCTGTTTAAGCTGCAGACCGCGTTTGATGCCAAGCAATTCGGCATGAAAAAGTGGATCGGTCTTCTTGTTTCTGCCGCTGCCGTTTGTGTGTGCGGTATTGCGGTGCTTGTCGGTGCTACCGCATGGGATCGCGTGATCCTGTCCGGCGTTGCGCTCGCTGTTGATGCCGCGGAAAACATTTGGAATACCATGGCTACCGTGCGCGTGCGTGCCAAGGGCAAGGATCGCTTTGAGGACCTACTTGAGGAAAACAAATAAATTAAGGAGAATTATCATGCAAAAAATCAAAATTTTGACGGATTCCTGTGCCGATCTCGGCGCGGATATTCGCGAGAAATACGGCATTGAATTTTTAAAAATGTGCACCGTCGATGACGGCAAGGAAACACCTGCCGATCTCAATGACGTGGCGTATATCACGGGGCTGTATCAAAAAATTCGAGAAACGGGCAAGCGCATTCTCACCACCCAGGTGCCTATGGCAGAGTTTGAGCGCGGCTTTACCGAGGCGATCGAGGCGGGCTATGCCGTGATCTACATCGGCTGTGCCCTTCCCCTGTCGAGCTCGGTAAATACGGGCTCGCTTGTTGCAAAACAGCTTCTCGAAAAATACCCCAACGCGATTGTACGTTGCATCGACTCCACCAACTGCTCTCTTGGCGAGGGCATGCTTGCCGTATATGCCGCCACCCTGCGCAACGAGGGCAAGGATGTAGAGGAGATCGTTGCCGCCGTGGAGGAGAAAAAGCACTGCGTCAATCAGTTTGTAACGGTTGGCTCACTTGATATGCTGAAAAAAGCGGGGCGCGTGAAGGGCTCTGCCGCCTTCTTCGGCAACCTCTTGGGCGTAAAGCCTATCATCATTTCCGATTATAACGGTCAAAACGTACCGATCGTAAAGGTTAAGGGGCGCAAGGCTTCGCTTGACAAGCTGATCTCCCTCATTGCGGAATCGGTGATCGATCCCGCATCACAAACGGTATATATTGCCCACGCGGACTGTGCCGAGGATGCGGAATATCTGCGCCGTACCCTGATCGAAAAGGTAGGCTTTCAGGATGCCTACGTATATTTTATCGGCCCCATTGTCGGCGTTTGCATTGGCCCCGATGCCATTGGTGCTTGGTGCTTTGGCAAAAAAGTGGAGCTTTCTATCTAATTTTTCAAGGAGAACATAATGGCAACTTATGAACTAAACGGCGCACTGTTCGCCGACATGGTTCGCGGTGGCGCGGGCAATCTGCGCGCCAACGCAAAGGTGGTCAACGACCTAAACGTATTTCCCATACCCGACGGTGACACGGGTGACAATATGTCCCTGACAATGGCGGGGGGCGACGCGGTACTGCGTGACATCGCCTCGGATTCGATCTCTTACATTGCCGAAAAGCTTGCGGGCGGCATGCTGCTCGGTGCACGCGGCAACTCGGGCGTGATCCTCTCGCAGCTCTTTGCAGGCATTGCCAAGGGGCTTTCGGGCGTGGAGCGCGCCGATGCGACGGCACTCGGCAACGCCTTTAAGGCAGGGGTAAAGCAGGCATACGCCGCCGTAATGACGCCCACCGAGGGCACGATACTAACGGTTGCGCGCGAGGCAACCGATTATGCCGTTGCGCGCATCACACCCCAAACCACGCTGGAGGAGTTCTTTTCCGATTTTATTCGCGAGATGCGCGCTTCTCTGAAGCGCACGCCCGACCTTTTGCCGATCTTAAAGGAGTCGGGCGTGATCGACAGTGGCGGCGCAGGCCTTGTTTATGTCATTGAGGGTATGAGCAAGATCCTGCACGGCGAAACGGTAGATGCCGCACCCGAGGCACCTGCCTCGAAGGTAAGCACCCCCGATCTCAGTGCCTTTACCGCCGACAGTGAAATGACCTTTGGCTACTGTACCGAGTTTTTATTGCAGCTGCAAAACAGCAAGGTCGATGCCGACGGGTTCCCCGCGCAAAAAATTGCAAACGAGCTTGCCGCCATGGGGGGCGAATCGATCGTTTGCTTTAAAACAGGGACCGTGATCAAGGTACACGTACACACCATGACGCCCGGCAGCGTGCTTGCCCACTGCCAAAAGTACGGTGAATTTTTAACGCTGAAGGTAGAAAACATGGCACTTCAGCACAGCGAGGCCTCGGTTGAAAACCGATTTGAAGCCAAAAAGCCCGCAAAGCAGGAGCACAAGGCCTTTGGCGTGGTGGCAGTTGCCTCGGGCGAAGGCATTAAAGATACCTTTCTCTCGCTCGGTGCTGACGTCATCGTAGAGGGCGGTCAGACCATGAACCCCTCCTCCGAGGATTTTCTCGCCGCGTTTGAGGAGGTAAACGCCGACACTGTTTTTGTACTTCCCAACAACAGCAATATCGTTTTGACGGCACGGCAAGCGGCAGGGCTTTATCAAAATGCCGATGTGCGCGTGCTGAACAGCAAAACCGTGGGCGACGGCTATGCGGCACTCACCATGCTTGATTTTGAAAGTGGGGATGCCGATGCGATCGAGCAAGCACTCACCGATGCCATGTCGGGCGTGATCACGGGTATGGTAACAAGATCGGTGCGCGATTCGCACCTTGGCGGACTTGACATTTCCAAAAACGACTATATCGGATTTGCAGGCAAGGAAATGCTTGCCGATGCCAAAACGGCAAGTGATGCCGCATGCGACCTGCTTGGCGCGATCGACATGACCGACCGCGAGGTGATCATTGCCATTTGCGGCAAGGATGCCACCGCCGCCGATATGGATGCCGTGCGCGCCTTTATCAAAAAGACCTACCCCTCCGTTGAGCTCTTCGAGATCAGTGGCGAGCAGGATATCTACAACTTTATTTTTGTGATCGAATAAAACTTTTACTGAAAAGAACCGCTTTTTCATTGCCAAGGCAACAGAAAAAGCGGTTCTTTTGTTTTTGTATGTTTTGTGCAACTAATTATGCCGCAGGCTTGATCGCAACACCGGACCACAGGAAAATGATCACCTGTGCGGGGATACCAAGCAGGTAAATGAGCCACACGTTAAAGCCTACGACCAAAAGCGTGATGTGTGCGGCGGCAAGCACAGTCCACATCAGCACGGATACAATGAGATAATTGCGGCGGCGGTTAAACCATACCGTATTCATAATAAGCCACACCACAGCGGAAACCGGCACTGCCCACACAAAGGTCAGCCACGCGCTCATTTCTGCCGGAAATATCAGCTGCAGCGTCACAAACGCAATGGTCGCCACCATCCAAACAAGTAGCACGCCAAGCCAAGTGATCACACCGCGGCGGCGCTTTCTTGTTCTTGTCCTCGCCGCAGGCTGTACCGGCTTTTTGTGTGTTTCCTCCAAAAGATAATCCACACTTACCAAAAAGATATCCGCAATATTTTTAAGCACAGCCACATCGGGCAGGGACTCGCCGCGCTCCCATTTTGATATCGCCTTGTCACTGTAATTCAGCTTTTCGGCAAGCTCAAGCTGCGTCATATTGTTATCGCGGCGTAATTGTGCTATATTTTGGGCAATAATGTTCTTTAGCATGCACTCACACCCCTTTATATCCCGTTTGATAACAGCATACCACACTCCACCGAAAAAATCAAGAGTGGGCTCGGTTTTTTAGCACCGTTTTCCCATTTCTACTGCCGGTAGAGCCGTTTTTTTGCCATTCTACTGTTACAAAATCGAGAGTATAGTCATTTTTGTGCCACTTTGGATTGACTTTGGCAGCATTTTACAGTATAATATAATTGTTAAATTGTGCAAATATGGCTTTTTACGAATGCCACACATTTACAGGAGGTTGCAGAAAATGCAAAATAATCCTTTTCAAATTTTTACAGATTCGGGCTGTGATATTTCCCCCGCTATTCTTAAAGAATGGGATGTAGTCTGCGAGTCGCTCACCTTCCGCTTTAACGGCGCGGAGCAGGAGTACTCAAACGGCGATATGCCCACCAAGGAATTTTACCAAAGAATGCGCGACGGCGGCATTGCCAAAACCGCCGCGATCAATACCGAAGCCTTTTTCAGTGCTTTTGAAAAAGCACTGGCGGCTGATAAGGATGTGCTTTACCTCGGCTTTTCGTCGGGCATCAGCAACACCTACAACGCCGCAAGACTCGCGGCAGACGAGCTGCGCGAGAAATACCCCTCTCGTAAAATCTTTACGGTAGATACGCTTTGCGCCTCTGCGGGTGAAGGCTTGCTCGTTTACCTTGCCACATTAAAGAAAAAGGAAGGGGCTGCCATTGAGGAGGTCGTACAATATGTAGAGGCGACCCGCCCCAATCTTTGCCACTGGTTCACAGTAGACAATCTCGTGTATCTGAAGCGCGGCGGCAGAGTCAGCCCCACCACGGCGATCATTGGCAACGCCCTGCACATTAAGCCCGTAATGCACGTGGATAACGACGGCAAGCTTGTTAAGGTCGCCACCGCGCACGGTCGCAAAAAATCCATTGCGGCAATGGCGGCAAAATACAAGGAAACGGCAAAGGACCCCGCAGGCGGTCACGTATTCATTTCGCACGGTGACTGTGAGGACGATGCCAAGTTCCTTGCCAATCTGCTTCGCGAGCAAAACGGCGTTGAGGTAGAGCTGATTACCGATGTGGGTCCCGTCATCGGCGCACATTCCGGCCCCGGCACGCTTGCGCTCTTCTTTGTCGGCAACGAGCGCTGATCAAACATTAAAAATACGAGGTGCATCATGGATAACAATACCGAAAAAAACAACGGTCAGTTTCTTGACGGCACACTGCTCGCGCAAATGGCGCAGGGCGGTGCAGCCCTTCTTCGCTCCAATGCGGAGGAGGTAAATAAATTAAATGTCTTCCCCGTTCCCGACGGCGATACGGGCGACAATATGCGCATGACGATCGAAAGCGGCATTGCCGCACTCGAAAAGGTCAAATCCAACGACCTTGCAGAGGTCATGCAAAGCCTTTCGCGCGGCATGCTGCTCGGCGCACGCGGCAACTCGGGCGTCATTCTCTCGCAGCTGTTTGCAGGCATGGCAAAGGGCTTTGACAGCTGTGAAAAGGCAGATGCCAATACCATTGGTCACGCTCTTACGCTCGGCGTAAAGCAGGCATACAACTCGGTCATGACCCCCACGGAGGGCACGATCCTTACCGTTGCCCGTGAATCAGTGGAATTTGCGGTTTCCCGCATCACCCCCGACAGCACGATCCGCAGCTTTTTCGGCGATCTCGTCAGAGAAATGCAGGCATCGCTGAACCGCACCCCCGAGCTGCTTGCCACCCTCAAGGAGGCAGGCGTGGTGGATAGCGGCGGCGCAGGACTTTTATACATCATGGACGGCTTCAATAAGATCCTCAACGGCGAGGAGATCAAGGCAGATCCGGTGGCTCTGACCGAAAAGAAGCAGCTTGTTGACCTAACGGGCTTTACCGCCGATAGCGAAATGACCTACGGCTACTGCACCGAGCTGCTGCTTCAGCTCCAAAACAGCAAGGTCGATGCCGAGAATTTTGATAACAGCATCATTACCGAGTTCCTTTGCGGCATCGGTGATTCCGTGGTTTCCTTCAAAACCGGAACCATTGTTAAGATCCACGTGCACACCCTCACCCCCGACAAGGTGCTTGCCTTCTGCCGTCAATTCGGCGAGTTTCTCACAGTAAAGATCGAAAACATGTCGGTTCAGCACAGCGAAACTACGGTTGATGAGCAAAAGCCCGTGGCAAGCAATACACCCGCCGAGAAAAAGAAATACGGCATGGTGGCTGTTGCCAGCGGTGCAGGCGTTGCGGCAACCTTCCTCGAGCTCGGTGTTGACATGATCGTTGAGGGCGGTCAAACGCAAAACCCCTCCACCAACGACTTTTTAGATGCCTTTGCCAAGGTAAATGCCGACCATATTTTTGTCTTCCCCAATAACGGCAATATCTTAATGGCGGCAAAGCAGGCAGCGGAGATCTATACCGACGCCAAGATCCACGTGATCGAGAGCAAAAACCTCGGCGACGGATACGTTGCGATCTGTGCGGCAGACTTTGAGAGCGATGATGCCGATGCCATTGCCGCCGCCTTCAAGGATGCCATGGCAAACGTTGTTACAGGAAATGTTTCCCCTTCTATTCGCGATGCGGAATTAAACGGCGTACAGATCAAAAACGGTGATTTTATCGGCTTTGTCGGCAAGCAAATGCTGACCTCAAACGAGAAAATAACCGATACCGCACACACGCTGGTTGACAAAATGCTTGAGGATGGCGAGAAGTTTATGCTTACCGTCTTCTGCGGCAAGGACTGCACCCCCGAAGCAAAAGCAGATCTTGAGGGTTATCTCGCCGAAGCATACGCCGATATCGAAACCTACTTTATCGACGGCGGTCAAGACGTTTATCCCTTTATCTTTGTAGCGGAATAATAAACAAAAAAGAAAAAAACAGCAGATCACACCGATCTGCTGTTTTTTCTGTATGCAAGAGGGGACATGCCCGTTTCCTGCGAAAAGCAACGCGAGAAATAGTAGGGGCTGGAAAAGCCGCACCGCGCAGCGATCTCCTTAATCGAACGGTCGGTGTAGGAAAGCTCGTTTTTCGCGCGATTGAGGCGGAGCGTGAGGATATACTCACTGGGCGTTAAGTGCGTTACGCGTTGAATGTTGCGACGCAGCTGCGATTCTGAAATAAAAAATTTGCGACAAAGGTCCCCCACGCAAAGTGTGGGATCTCCAATGTTTTCGGCAATATACTCGACGATCACGTCAACAGGCACGGTGTTTTTTTGCACAGCACCGTCGCGCAGTGCTTCACAAATCAAACGGTACGCATACGCCTTCATTTTAAAATTAACGTCGCTCCTTTGCTCGTTCCAGGTCTTTATCGCATCGGAAAAACGCAGAACAGCACTCTCGTAATTTTCCGCCTTCAGCACAGCAGGCGCGGGAAATCTTTCAAACGCATCTCTTGGCGTACATTCAAAGTCCAACACAAAAAAAGCACATTTATCCGCGAGCTTTCTGCCCGAATACGGAAGATTGGCGGGCAACAGCAAAAAATCCCCCTTTTGTGCCGTCAGCGTTTTCCCCTCAAAATGGTATTCTATCTTGCCCTCGGTAAACAGCACAATGGCATCTGCGCCACGCGGCGAGAAGCGATTTCGCTCCCAGGCAAGGTGCTCTGCGTAATACGCGCGCACAACGTTTTTAATTATAAGATCGTTCTGCACGGCACTCCCCTCCTCTCCTGCTACTTGCAGTATAGCACATTTGACCTTCCCTGTCAATGACGGATTTTTATATTTTTTTGGTGGATATCTGTATTTACTCCAACACGGTTAAGTGATACAATGCCAATAGTAGGAGGTGACGGAAAATGAAATCTTTTATTGAAAACCGCCCCATGATTGAAAATGAATACGAGCTTGCAAAGTTCGATCCCGCCACGGGTCTTGACGCCGAAACGCTAAGACAAACGCTGGAAAAGATCCAAAATACCGATACCGATGAGCCGCGCGCACTCGTCTTTGCCAAGGCATACGCTTATCTTTGCGACAACCTTCAGCTTGAGATCAACGAGCACACGCCCTTCTCGGTAAAATTCAACATCGGCATCGATTACAGCTATTTTGCCACCAACAGTATTCTTGAAACCACGATGTCGCGCCCCCAACGCACCAAGGTGCTGCGCGAAAAGATGCCCGAGGATCTCAAAAAGGCAGAGCTCTTCCGCAAGGTAGGTGTCGGCTACTTCTTCACCGACTTCTGGCACACGGTTCCCAACTGGACAAACATTATTAAGTACGGCTTTGCGGGTATCCTCAAAAACGTGGAGGCATCGAAGCAAAAATGGCTTGACAGCGGCAAGTACGATAACGACCAGATCGTATTCTTCGACTCGGTCATCATCTGCTATCAGGCGATCCTCAGGCTCCTCGAGCGCGTATATGAGTATTCGCTTAAGTTTAACGTGCCCGCATTCTCGGCAGCGATCAAGAACCTCACCGTAAAGGCTCCCGAAACCCTTTACGAGGTGATGCTCATTTCCGCACTCTACCTCAACTTCGAGGAGTTTGGCCGTGAGCGCGGCAGAACCCTTGGCCCCATTGACAGAATGTATCTGCCCTTCTACAAGAAGGCACTTGCCGAGGGCACGCCCATGGAGGAGATCGATGATCTGTTCCGCTATTATTTCATGCACTTCACCGCGGCAAAGAGATATGCCGAGCAGCCCTTTACCATTTGCGGATGCGACAAGGACGGCAACGATCTTTCAAACGAGCTGAGCTTAAAGCTCCTTGAGATCTATGATGAGCTCAACATCTACGACCCCAAGATCCAGGTCCGCTATCACAAGAACCTTGATAACAAGATCTTCCGTCAGGCACTGAAGATGATCCGCGGCGGCCACAGCAGCATTTGTATCATCAATGATGCGGCTGTGTTTGCAGGCTACGAGCGCATCGGGATCCCCGTGGAGGACGCGCAGAATTATGTAGTGCTTGGCTGCTACGAGCCCATTATTATGGGGCAGGAGGAGGGCGAGATCGCGCCCGTGCGCCTGAATACCGTGAAATGCATTGAGTTTGCCCTCAATGGCGGTAAGGACCTCATCACCGGCGATCAGGTCGGGTTTGAGAGCACGACCGATATTACAAGCTTCGAGCAGTTCTTTGATCTGTTCCTTGAGCAGGTTGACTACTGCACCGAGTGGTCGCTTGATTTCCTGCGCAACCAGAGCGTGTATAACACCATGATCAATCCCGCGCCCATTTACTCGAGCACCTTTGACGCGTGCGTTGAAAAGGGCCGCGACGTACACGAATATCCCTTGAAGTACAACAACCTCTCGATCAAGCATCTCGGCCTTGCCACGGCAGTGGATTCCTTGATGGCGATCAAGAAGTATGTGTTTGAGAAGAAGGAAATTACTCTTGCAGAGCTCACCGAAGCACTGAAAAACGACTGGCGCGGCTACGAAGATCTGCAAGCAAAAATTATCAGAGATACCGAAAAGTACGGTAACAACTTGCCCGAGCCCGATGCTATCATGACAAGGATCACCAAGCACTGGGCTGACCGCTACTGCGGCAGGAAGCTCGCGCGCGGCGGCGTGCTGCGCCTTGGCCTTGACTCGGTTTACCACTGCGTGACATTTGGCGAGGTGACGGCGGCTTCCCCCAACGGCAGAAATGCCGGCACGCCCTTCTCGAAGAATATGTGTGCGACCGAGGGTCAGGACCGCGGCGGTATCACGGCACTCATGCAGTCGCTCCTTAAGGTCGATGCGGCTGACTTCGTTGATGCCACGATCTTTGATTTCGTTATGCACCCGTCTGCAGTTGAGGGCGAAAAGGGTCTTAACGATTTCGAGTCGCTCTTGAAGATCTTCTTTGCAAACGGCGGTTTCGCCGCGCAGGGCAACATCGTCAGCGGCGAGATGCTCAAGGACGCGCAGGCAAACCCCGAGAAATATTCGACTCTGCAGGTTCGTGTTTGCGGCTGGAACGAATACTTCGTTAAGCTCAGCAAGGTAAAGCAGGATATGTTTATTAAGCAATGTGAGGTATCGGGATAATGATTTTTGCCACAAAGCCCTTTGAGATCCACGACGGCGACGGCATCAGAACCACCGTATTTTTCAAGGGTTGCCCCTTGCGGTGTAAGTGGTGCCATAACCCCGAATCTCTTGCCTTCAAAAAGCAGATGCTCTATGATGAGGTAGCGTGCAAGAATTGCCACAAGTGCGTTTCGCTTTGTGATGCAAATGTCGTCATTGACGGCAAGCACGTATATCTGCGCGACAAATGCGTGCGCTGTGAAAAGTGCATCGATACCTGCCCTGTCGGCGCATTCAGCGTGGCGGGCTATGACATCACACCCGAAGCGCTTGTCGAGGAGCTACTCCGTGATGAAATGATCATGAAGGGTAGTGGCGGCGGTGTCACCTTCTCGGGTGGCGAGCCCCTGATGCAGGTCGATTACTGCGTGAAGGTTGCCAAGCTCCTAAAGGAGCATGACATCAACCTTGCCATTGATACCAGCGCGTTTGTCGCACGCGAGGCGATCGACAAGATCATTCCCTTCACCGATATGTTCCTCTTTGACATCAAGGCGATCGACGAGGAAGTACATTTCGCCTGCACGGGTGTTTACAACAAGCAGATCCTCGAAAACATCAAGTATGTGGATAGCCTCGGGATCCCCATGGAGATCCGCTACCCGTATGTGCCCACAATGAACGACGGCGAGGTAGAAAAGATCGGCGCGTTTATCGCAAATCTCAAATCCGTCAAGGCTGTACGCATCCTTCCGTATCACGATTATGCCGAACGCAAATACGCGTGCCTCGGGCTTGCGTATCCGATCCCAAACGTACCCACTCCCACCAAAGAGGAGATCGCGGCGGCAACCGAAAAAATGAAGGCGCTTGGCGTCAACGTTATTCCCTATTAAAAAACATCCCCGCTATAGCGTGATTTGTCCGTTAAGGACATCACGCTATAGCGGGGGATTTTTTAATCACCGCTACCTTAATTAAAATATAAAACAGAAATCTATATTTCTAAATTTCTCGTTTCCAAGAGAAATGAAACCGAAAATTCGCACCCCTTACAAAACGCCTTTTTCACAAAAAGTGCTTCAATATCGCACAAAGCATCAACATATTTTTCTACAGCAGCTTGTTGATCCTTGTTAAGTAGATCGTTTGCTTTTTCGTGTAGCTCTGCAGCCTGTTTTGTAAGCCTTCGCTCCTCGTCTGTATCAATCGCGGCACATTTTTCCAAAAGATAGTCATTCCATAGTTTTTCCAGTGTTTGTTTCATTACATTTCTCCTTTTAAATTGCTCCCAATATCAATTATAGCATTCGTTTGAATGCTTGTCAAGCATTTTTTTGAATGCAGTAGTATAATGATTTTATAAAAGCATTTTTTAAAATTGGAGATAATATATGTACGTCTATCAAAGACTTAAGGACACCCGAGAAGACTCGGACAAGAAGCAAGAAGATATTGCTTTGGTTTTAAATATTACCCGACAGCAATACCAACTTTATGAAAGCGGAAAACGTGAAATGCCAATGCATCATTTCATAGTTTTGGCAAAGTACTACAATGTTTCACTTGACTATCTTGCTGGGTTGATCGATACCCCCAAAAAGCTAAGATAATCAAAAACAAAGTCATTCCCCGTTCTAACAAATACAAAGAGCAAGAATAGAAGGATCATTCCCTTTACTCTTGCTCTTTTGTGTTTTATTTTTGTTCTTTTTTCGGCAGTAGGCTGACAGCCACCGATACGGCAACAATGCCGCCGCCAATACCGATGCCCACAAGAAGCGCACGCATCAAGTAATTGGCAAAGACATCAAAGTCACCAAACAAAAGATAACGCATGGTGTAATAAAGGTCACTACCCGGCACAATGGGAATGGTTCCCGGCACCAGAAAAACAAGGGCGGGGGCGCGCCGCACGCGTGCACAGCACTCGGCAAACACCGTTGCCACAGCACTTGCCGCGAACGCCGCCAAAAATAGCGTTCCGCCAAAAAAAGTAACCGTATAATATACGAACCACGTCAGAAGTCCGCACACCCCCGCATAGGGCAAATGCCGTGCACGCACCTTAAAAAGCACTGCAAAACCAAGCGTGCCGAGCAGTGCCGTCAGATGCTGCACGAAAAAGTTGACTGTAAAGAAGGCACTCATAAAGCACCTCCCATTACTGCCATAGAAAGCAGGTATCCAAACGCGATCATCAGAGCCGTCAAGATCGATTGCAGTGTTTTGAGTCCCCCCGCAATGAGATCTCCGCACAAAAGGTCACGCAGTGCCGTGCCAAACGCAACGCCCGGCACCAATAGCATAATGGTGCCGATCATAATGACACCGCTACCGGCACCCCTGACAAGCAACGCCGCGGCAAAGGATAAAATTCCCGCCACAAACGCAGATACTACGGTTTTTGCAAGCTCGTTTACACGACCTGCGGCAAGCAGCTCAATCACGCCGAGCAAAGCACCGATAAAGAGTGCCGCAACGGCTTCCGCAACGCCGCCCCCAAAAAACACCGCAAATGCCGATGCCGCCACAGCAGAGGCTGGGACGGTCACCAAGCGCGGATAAGCCGCGCTGCGCTTGATCTCTTTAATGCGTGCATCCACCGCTTCTGTTTGGAGCTTATTTAGGCAGATCTCGCGAGAAAGCTCGTTTAAAAGCTCTAATTTATACATATCCGTGCCCGTTGCACGAATGCGCCGCATCTGTGAGGAACGTGTGCCGTCGGACATATGTACCGTTGCATTGATGACAGAAATGATGCTAAACACCTCTACGTGCACAGCACCCCACGCGCGGCAGATACGCTCTATGGTATTCTCTACGCGGCTGACCTCGCCACCGTTTTTCAGCATTCCCTCACCCACGTCAAGCGCAAGGCGCAGCACCGTTTCGGCAAGAGATTCCTGTTCAACATTTACCTTTATTGCTTCCATCGTTTTTAAAATTCCTATTAGTATTAAAGTGATGAAATATATGCCAAAAGCTCGTCGTAGCCACCGTTTTTGTATGCGCTGATATCCGCACCGTTTTTATTGATAAGGTGATCGGTCAGCAAAAACACGTCCATACCAACTGCCCTGGCAGGTATCATGTCGTCGGTCACATCATTTCCAACCATAAGACATTCCTCGGGCGCACAACCGATTTTTGCCGCAACCTCGCGGTAATACCCCTCGCTCGGCTTACAGTAGGTGCAATTTTCATAGGTGGTGTAAAGCAGAAAATCCTGCGGAGTGAGCCCCACGTACCCCATGCGCGTTTCGGTTGCAACGGCAGGAAAGGCGGGGGCTGTCGCCAGCACACACAAAAGTCCCTTTTCCTTTACCGTGTCCACGATCTTGCGCGGGCGCGCATCATAGCCGCAAAATGCCCTTGTCTTGGGAAAATCCTTTTCGTAGAACTCATCAAATAGCGTAATGGGTGGGAGCGTTTCGGGGGTGTAAAATTTCCCAAACTCACGCCAAAACAGTGCCTCGTTGGTCATGCTGCCGTCATTTGCCACCATGGCATCGGTGCCCGTGAGCAACGCCTTCATAAAGGTTTTGGCATCGTAGCCGCTTTTCACCATTTTCTCGGTGAGAAGCCCAAAATACCCCTTTAGAAACTGATTTTGATCCATGGGGAGCAGTGTTCCGTCAAGATCAAACAAAACCGCCTTTATTGCCATTATTTTTCCTCCCTTGCGCGGTTGTATGCCGCTTGCATGAAAAGCGCATCCTCGGTCATCGTGCCTGCCGATTCGCAAATGATGCGCGGACAAAGCGCATCCACCGCCAGCGCCTCGGCAAGCGGCTCAAAGTGCGGGCCGTATACGGTATCGGCAAAGGTGAGGTGCCGCTTCTCGCCTGCGTCGGTAAATTCGATCTTTGAGAAATGGCAGTGCATGTAACGCGCTTTTTCATCGCCAAGCTTCTCGCCGACCTTGTCAAATATTCTGCGATAGCTGTCGCGATCGGGGAAAAATCCGCCGCGCTCTCTTGCATTCATGTGTCCGAAATCAACTACGGGATAAAGGTGCCGATCCAGCGTGCAAAGCTCGATCATTTCGTCAAGCGTGCCAAGCTGATTGATCTTGCCCATTGTTTCAAGTCCGATGTGAATGGGGGTATCCCCTACCGCCTCCAGGGTTTTGCAAAGTGTATCCTTGGCAAGCGACATTGCCTCCTCACGGCTGATCTTTGCAGCCGAGCCGCAATGCACCACAATGGTATCTGCGCCAAGCCAAGCCGCCGCCGCGAGCGAACGCTCGATATATCCAACACTCTTTAGACGCTTTTCCGGATCGATACCCGATAACGAAATAAAATAGGGCGTGTGCAGGGAAAGCTCAATGCCCTGCTTCTCTGCTTCCTCTCCAATGGCACGAAGGGTCTTTTCCCCTGCATTGAGGCCGTTGCCCGCCTCAAACTCATAAGCGCCAAGCCCAAGGGCGGCAAGGTAGGCGGGAGCCTGCACGGTAGATTTATATCCTGCGGCGTAGAAGCTTTCGCTGTTGCCGCCGGGTCCGAAAATTGCTTGCTTTCTCATTTTATACTCTCTCTTATTTCTTCGGTTATAGGGTTGCCCTCTCGCACGTCGGGCTGTGTGGGGTGCTTTTTGTAAAAGCGGCGCAAAATGCCCTTTTCAAGACGACGCTTAAAGCGTGTGCCTGCATCCTGACGATCCCAAATGGGCGGCACCAATATGGCGGTTGCCCCCGCAAGCCTTGCACACAAAACATCGGTAAAGATCTGATCGCCCATAAAGGCAGTGGTCTTTTTTGTGCCGCCAAGGCTCAAAAACAGCTTTTTGGCACGGCGTGTAAGGGGCTTGTGCGCGTCGTACCGACAGGGCAAGCCAAGGCTCTTGTTAAAAAGCTCTACACGCTCCGCATGATTGTTTGACAAAAACGCCACAGAAATACCTTCGGCCTTTAAGCTGTCAAGCCAATTTTTCAGCCGCGTGTCGGGAAGTGGCTGCTCATAGGGCGCGAGCGTATTATCAATATCAAGGAGCAGCACACGAATGCCCAGCTCCTTTAAAAATGCGGGTGTCACATGAAAATAAGCACAAAAGGTATAGCTTGGTGCAAGCAGCGGCATACGAAAGCCCCTTTCTATCTTAATACTATATTATTTTAACATAATACCTGCATTTTTGGCAAGTACCGCACACAAAAAAAGCTGTTGCTATGACAAAACACTGATTTTTGCAAAAAAACCGCAGATTTTTTCAATTTGCTCTTGACAAAGGGTTGGCATTATGATATGATTGTAAGGCAGTTTTGAAACGCACCACAGGCGGGTGTAGTTCAATGGTAGAATTCCAGCCTTCCAAGCTGGCCGCGTGGGTTCGATTCCCATCACCCGCTCCAAGTACGCGCCTTTAGCTCAGCTGGATAGAGCAACTGCCTTCTAA
>JAFVOQ010000057.1 GCA_017505785.1 Clostridia bacterium | reverse complement strand
GATGCTTGAAAATGTGTTTTGAACATCAATTTCTCGCATAATACAAATTCGATTACAGTTACAAAAACTTATACTCATTTCATACCCGAAAGTGGCATATTTCCTTATTTTATAAGGAATTTTTGGCGATTTCAGAGGTCGGTTTTACAAGTTCTCTCGGTTTGTTCTCTCCACAAAATCTCCGTTAGGGAAGCATTGAAAATCTCATTTTTGCTTTCCAAAATTGGAGCATTTTTAGAGGTCAATTTCCGTTAAGTTCCAAATGCGAAACAAGTCTTGAAAACCGTTTGCCTTCACGGGCGCGTGGGTTCGAATCCCACACCCTCCGCCACACAAAAAGGAAGGAAAACGAATTTCGTTTTCCTTCCTTTTTTTCATTCTCTAACTGCTTACTGCCAATAATCCACCTCGTGCGGCAGCTCAATATCCGCAGCACGGAACACAGGCTCCTTACCCATTTTGCGCTGCTTTTCATAGTCCTTCAGCGCACGGAATACATATTTGCTGAGGATCACAATAACGGGTAAATTAATAAGCGTCATCACGCCCATGGTGAGATCGGAAATGTTCCACAAAAGATCCGCCGAAAGCCCTGCGCCAAGCAACACGATCAAGGCTGCCGCAATGTGATATGCATGCTGCACTTTCTTGGAGGGTACCTTGCCAAGAATATAAAACACGCATTGGTCGACGTAATAAAGATTGCCAAGCAGCGTAGTAAAGGCAAAAAGCACCATTGCTACTGTAATAAAGATCGGACCAAAGGTGCCAAACGTGGCCGAGAGCGCCGCCTGCACATACGGCGCACCGGAAAGCGCAGCCGTTGCCTCAACGCCTGAGGTCATACACATAAAGCCTGTAGCCGAACATACGAGCACGGTATCAATAAATACCGAAAGCACCTGTACGAGTCCTTGCTTTATGGGGTGCTGCACGTCGGCAGAGGCAGAAGCATTTGGTGCCGAGCCAACGCCCGCCTCGTTGCTGTAAAGCCCGCGCTTGATACCGTACATCACGCAAGAGCCGCTAAAGCCGCCAAAGATCGCCTTGAAATCAAATGCATTTCTAAAGATCTCTCCAAATACCGTGGGGATACTCTTGATATTGATGCACATGATCACTACCGCGATCAAAATATAGGCAATTCCCATAACGGGCACCAAAACGCCCGTAGCCTTCATAATACGCTTACCGCCGCCAAGCAAGCAATAGCCAACCAATACTGCCAATACCGCACCGATGATCCATGGCGTGTACTGTGGATTATAGAACCCGTACGACGAAAACGTGGATTGCAAATTGTACGAGGCAAGCATATTGAAGCCTATACCGTATGTAATGATGAGCACCACCGAAAAGATAATGGCAAGCGACTTTGAGCCAAGACCCTTTTCAATATAATAAGCAGGACCGCCGTAAGCACCGTCAGGGCCGCGCTTTTTGTAGATTTGGGCAAGCGTGCTTTCGATCAGCGCGGTGGCACCGCCAATAGCGGCGATCACCCACATCCAAAGCATCGCGCCAAAGCCACCAAGGCAAAGTGCAGTGGATACGCCAATGATATTGCCTGTACCCACACGCGACGCAGTGGAAACCATCAATGCCTGAAAGGAGGAAACACCCTTCCCATCCTTCGGCTTTTCGGTTACAGCACGCAGCTGCGCACCAAGCAAGCGGAACTGTGCGCCCTTCGTGCGAACGGTAAAATAAAGGCCGCCCACAACGAGGATGATAATCAAAACGTACCCGTACAGTGCATCGTTTATCGCTGCAATGATCTTGTCAAACATATCTTCTCCCCTTATATTGTCATATTATGATAATTATATCAAAACACCTTCATTTTGTAAACCCCACAAGTTAACACGCACATGATCAAGTGAAAGAAATGTATCATTATGAATATAAAAAAATAAGCAAATTCCGAAAATTGCCTAACAAAAAGACATCGAAATTTGTTGAAAATATAGCCGCATTATGATAAAATAATGACGTAATATTGCAAAAAGGAGATCGCATTATGAGTAACATCTATGTCTTATACAATCCTCATGCAGGTCATAACACCGGCAAGAAAAAGGCCGAGGAATTGCAATCGCAATACACCTCTCCGCTTACATATATGGATATGACAACAATTACAGATTACCGCGATCTTGCAAACGGTCTGCTGCCCGAGGATAAGCTCATTGTATGCGGTGGCGACGGCACACTCAATCGCTTTGTCAATGAGATCTATGACCTTGCCATTGAAAATGATATACTTTATTACGCCACAGGTAGCGGAAACGATTTTCTGCGTGATTTCGGTAGGGACTCGGGAAGCGCGCCCATGCGTATCAATGAGGAGATCAAAAACCTACCCGTTGTAACGGTAAACGGCAAGAGCTACCGCTTTATCAACGGCATCGGATACGGTCTTGACGGCTACTGCTGTGAGATCGGCGATGCGCTGCGTAAGGTTTCCGAGAAGCCTGTAAGCTATTCTGCCATTGCCATTAAGGGTCTGCTTGGCAAATACAAGCCCACCAATGCAAAGGTCACAGTTGACGGCAAAACCTACGAATACAAAAAGGTATGGATCGCACCCACTATGGTGGGCAGATACTACGGCGGCGGATTGATGCCCACTCCTCACCAGCACCGCCGTGACCGCGCCGATCACGTATCGGTTGGCGTCATGTACCATGCAGGCAGAATTCACACCTTGCTTGTATTCCCCTCGGTATCAAAGGGCGGACACATCAAACACAAGAGCCTTGCGGCAGAGCATCAGGGGCGTCGCATCACCGTAGAATTTGACCGTCCCGTGGCATTGCAGATCGACGGTGAAACAGTGCTTGGCGTTACCAAGTATGAGGTAACCGTTGACCCCGCATGCCTTGCCGAAAAAGAGGCTGTGGCAAATACAGTTGAAGTATAACGTAAAACGAACCTATAAATAAGCACATGAAAAAGGGCGAGGAAATAGGACTGTACTCTAAAGGACAGTTTTTCGAAAATACGGTATATCTTGAAAGAGATATGCCGTATTTTGCGTTTGTGTCTACAAATGCAGTGCTTGTCAGAAAAAACAGACAGATTTTCGGGAGACAAAAAATAAGGCTCCCTTGTGTAAAGGGAGCTGTCAGCGAAGCTGACTGAGGGATTGTTCTACGAGGCGATCAATATACTCGCAAACACCCCGAAAGTTTTTATGTATTTCCGTATTCGGTATTCTGATAACTGTCAAACCGTATTCTTCAAGAAAAGCGGTTCTTTCTTCATCATATTGCTTTCCTTCTTCGGTATAATGCCCCGAGCCGTCAAGCTCTATGACGAGCTTTGCCTCTGCACAGTAAAAATCCGCAATATACTTTCCAAGAACCTTTTGACGAGAAAATCGAACGGGATAGGTACGCAGAAAATCATACCAAAGGTGCTTTTCTTCTTTGGTCATATTCTTTCGTAGCATTTTGGCAGTTGGAACAATATCCTTATTATGTTTTCTCTGCATTACAATCCCTCCGTCACGCTTCGCGTGCCACCTCCCTTTACACAAGGGAGGCTTTAGATACAGTACCCTAATATTATTGGTGTTTGCTTGAAAAGGCTGCCAACGGTGATAGAAATATTTCCACCGGATTTATACTTATACCCTTAATTTATTATCCCTTCTTCGGTTAACTGATACACAAATTCATTTGATAGTTGATATGCTACATCAACTTCAACACAATACCATGTGTTGTCTATCAAATAAATTCTCTTGCAAGCAAGTATAGTTGGAATATCTTTTACATAAAAATCAACTTTTGCTTGTCTTGTATATTTCTCTCGTGTAATATGATGGTCATAGTCCACCTTATCTGTTATCATAAAAGCTGATGTAAATTCAAATTCAAAAGAATCATTTATTTCATATACGACACCGGCATTATATAGGTCTTCTCTCAAATAAACAAAAGTTCCTGTCATACCTGCAGTTGTGCCGCCCATTATAAAGCTTGGATTTTCATCCGTGTTTACATAATAATAACTATTCGGAAAGAATGGGAAGTTACTTGTTTGACCAAGTAAAATATCGTCTTGAGTTATGTCGATTTCACAATCTCCGTTAAGTTCTTGAACCAAAATATATATGTTATTGTTGTATATAAGTGTACCTTCTTCATCGCTGTGAGAAAAACCGTCCGCAGGATCAATAATATCTCCCGATACAGAGTATTTTAGAGCTTCAATAGCCGAACAAGAAACAAGTGAAAAGCAAAACAATATTAAAAGAACTATTGCAAATATTTTTTTCATCAGCACACCTCCGTTTGTCAATTTTTTGTTCTTAATTCATTATAACACAAAAACCGCAGAAAATCTATCTGCGGTTTCTGCTTTTTCTGTCGGTAGGTAAAACTGTCCTTTAGAGTGAAGCGCTATATCCTCGCCCTTTTTTAACCCGCGGTGCCGGGGTCTGTCACAATAACAGCAGTGGCATCCTCCTTGCGGCAGAGTGTATACAGAAGCTTCTTGTTTAATTTATGGCTTTCAAAGAGAAAAACATTCTGCTTTGAATTTTTCATCACGATTTTTCTGATCATGGTTTGCCGCATATCAAAATCGGAGATGACCCCCTCCTTAGAGTAAGCCGCCGTTGTGAAAAATGCGATATCAACGTTAAGATCACGCGCGTATTGCTCAGCAACAGAGCCCACAAGGCACATATCCTGCTCATAATATTCACCGCCGATCAATATGCACGGGATATGCATGCTACCGGCACTGAGCAACGCCTTTACCGAATTGGTGACGATCGTCATATCGCGAAACATGTGAATATGTGGAATCAAATACTGGCAAGTAGAGGAACTATCTATAAAAACAGTCATGCCGTCGTGCAAAAAGCTGATGCACTTTTTGCACAGCTCTTCTTTTTCATCCTTATCAATCAGTATGCGCTGTGAAAGCGGCATTTCCTCTGCATTGATCTTAAGCACCGCGCCACCTCTGTACCGCCGCAAAAAGCCGTCCTTTTCCATTTCATCAAGATCGCGCCGAATGGTCATTTCCGAAACATACAGCTTTTTTGCAAGCTCCGCAACGCAAACTCTGCCGTTTACGTACAAGAGATCTAAAATATCCTTTTTTCTTCCCTCTATCATCATACGCTCCGTTTCTTCTGTTCGGAAAAATGTTTGTTTTCAAACATTACGAACATAGATTGATTTTGAAATGTTCGGTTGATATAATTATAACGGACAAGACACCGAATGTCAAGACAGCAAAAATAAGAGGAGGAAATAACAATGTTAGTTACCATGAAGGAAATGTTGGCGCATGCCAAAAAGAACAAGTACGCCATCCCCGCATTTGATATCAGCAACTATGAAATGATGCGCGCGGTTTTGGACGTATGCGAGGAGGAGCGCTCCCCCGCCCTGTTAATGGGTCTTGGTGTGGATCTTTCGGGTAAGGGTTTGCCGCTGATCTCATCCATGGTTCGCGCCGCTTCGGAATTTTACACCGTACCCGTATGCTTCCATTTGGATCACGCCACCGATCTTGCATCGGTAAAGGCCGCCCTTGACGCAGGCTTTAGCTCCGTGATGTATGACGGCTCTACGCTCCCGTTTGAGGAAAACGCAAGAATGACCGCTGAGGTGGTAAAGCTTGCACACGCCAAAGGTGCTACCGTAGAAGCAGAGCTTGGGCACGTTGGCAATGCCATGGTGGGCAACGAAAACGACTCCACCGAAAACGAGGATCCCGAAGACACCCTCACACTTCCTGACGAGGTTGTTAAATTTGTAGAAATAACCGACGTGGATGCCCTTGCCGTTGCAATCGGAACGGCGCACGGCGTTTACAAGAAAACCCCCACGCTCCGTATTGACCGCTTGGACGAGATCACTGCCGTATGTGACAGACCCCTTGTTTTGCACGGCGGAAGCGGAACGCCGGATGAACAAATGCAGCAGGCGATCGCGCACGGTATTACAAAGATCAATATTTATTCCGACGTAGTCGGCGCGCTTAATACAGGACTGAAAAACAAGCTCGCTACCATAAAAAATCCCTCTACGTGGCCTGTGTTTGTATTTGAAGAAGCACGTGAGAGAATGAAGGCTGCCATTCGTGAAAAAATTCGTGTTTTCGGCAGTAACGAAAGGGTGTAAGGTGCATTTATGAAAACAAGAGCAGTTCGCTTATACGGAGAAAAGGATCTACGCCTTGAGGAATTTGAGTTGCCCGAGATCAAGGCGGGAGAGCTCCTGATCAAAATCGTGTCTGACAGCGTTTGCATGTCGACCTACAAGACCGCCATGCAGGGTGCCAAGCATTTGAGAGTTCCCGACGACGTGGCAGAAAAGCCCATTATCATCGGGCATGAATTTTGCGCAGAGATCGTAGCGGTAGGCGATAAGTGGAAAAACGACTACAGCGTTGGCGAAAAGGTCATTATGCCCCCTGTTTTAAGCTATCTTGGCGGCAACCAAACGATCGGTTATTCTTTCCGTGAGATCGGCGGCGTCAGCACATACTCCGTGGTATACGAGCACATCATTGAAAACGGATTTGTGATCAAGATGCAAAGCGATGCATTTTTTAAGGGCTCGCTCATTGAGCCATTTTCCTGTGTGCTGCGCGGCTACAAGGCAAGCTATCATTTAAACGAGGACTTTAAGCCCTTTACCAACATAAAGCCCGGTGGCAAGGTTGCAATTCTTGCCGGGTGCGGCCCCATGGGGCTTGCGGCAATCGATTGCGTCCTTCACGGTGATATCAAGCCCTCTCTCGTCGTAGTCACCGATCTTGACAGCGCACGCCTTGATCGCGCAAGGGAGATCTTTGATCCCCTGCAGGCAGAAAAGAACGGCATTAAATTGGTGTTTGCTAACACCACGGAAAAGGATGAGCTGCTCGCACTTTCCGATAACACAGGCTTTGATGACGTGTTCGTCTATGCACCCGTGCCTGCTGTGGTAGAGCTGGGCGATGCGATCCTTGGCTTTGACGGCTGCCTCAATTTCTTTGCCGGCCCCATGAGCAAGGACTTTTACGCCACTGTCAATTTTTATAACGTGCACTACGCACAGCACCATTATGCAGGCACAAGCGGAAGCACGCCCGAGGATATGAAGGATATCGTAAAGCTCATTGGTGAAAAGCGTATCGACCCCGCAGTTATGGTCACGCATATCGGCGGCATTGATGCGGCAATCGATGCCACCCTGCAGCTCCCGCACCTGAAGGGCGGCAAAAAGCTGATCTACACGCACATCAATATGCCGCTTACGGCAATTGACGATTTTGCGAAGCTTGGGAAAACCGACGCTCGCTTTGCGGCACTTGCCAAGATCGTATCGCAAAATCGCGGTCTTTGGTGCGCGGAAGCAGAAAAATATCTTTTGGAGAATTTTTGAGGATGCTCTCCTCGCTTTCCATACAAAAAGGCACCTGCGGCAAAATTTTGCCGCAGGTGCCTTTTCCCTATTTTAAGCATTTTCTCAATCAAAAAATGCATTATATAATCGGATCAAATTTTAATTACGCCAAACGCGCTGAGCACAGAGGATATGAGAATGGCAAGGATACAAACAGGTGCTACGTAGCGAATGACGACCGAGAAAAGCTTTTTTTGTTTAAATTCACCCGAAAGCTCCACCTCCTCGATAACGGAACGAGGCTTCAAGAAAAATCCCACAAAAACAGCGGTTGCAAGTGCCACGATCGGCATAATGATGCTGTTACTGATGAAATCAAAGAAATCAAGGATCTGCATGCCGATCAGCGTAAACTCACTCCATGCGCTGTAACCAAGCGAGGAGAGCGAACCCACAACCAAGCTAAAGCCAAGCACAAAAACGCTGCACAGCTTGCGGTTAATATTCACCTTATCAAGCAGGGTGGATACCACGGTTTCCATTAAAGAAATGGAAGAAGTCAGTGCGGCAAAAAACACCATGATAAAGAAGACTGTGCCAATGGCAGCACCGCCGGGCATCGTATCAAAGATTTTGGGGAGCGTAACAAACATTAAGCTGGGACCGCTTTGTCCAAGCGCAGCTTCTCCGCCAAAAGCAAACACCGCGGGAATGATCATTAATCCTGCAAGAAAAGCCACACCCGTATCAAAAATTTCAATTTGATGAACCGACTTTTCAATGCTGATATCCTTTTTCATATAAGAGCCGAAGGTGATCATAATACCCATGGCAAGCGACATGGAGTAAAAGAGCTGACCCATGGCGGCGACAACGGTCATGATAGAGAATTTGGAAAAATCGGGCTTGATATAATACAGCACGCCCTCCCATGCACCGTCAACCGCAATCATACTGTAAATGGCAATAAAGAGCACAAGCACGATCAGTACGGGCATCATTACCTTGCTCACCTTCTCAACACCCTTGTCAACGCCCAGCAGCACCACCAACGCGGTGATACCGATAAATGCCGCAAACCACACGAGAGGCTCAGCAACAGAACCGATATAATTGCCAAAATACGTGTCGCTTGCCATAAGAGAGCCCTGTCCCCCGACAAATCCGACAATGTATTTCATCACCCAGCCGCCAATCACCGAATAGTAGGGCAAAATAATGGCAGGCACCACAGCAGCAAGCACACCGACAAAGGAAAAGCGCTTGTCAAGCGCACGGAATGCACCAATAGGACTAAGCTTGGTTTTACGGCCGATCGAAATTTCCGCAATCATCAAGGCAAAGCCAAAGGTGACCGACAGTAAAACATACACAAGCAAAAAAATACCGCCGCCGTATTTTGCGGCAAGATACGGGAAACGCCAGATATTGCCAAGGCCCACAGCAGAACCTGCCGCCGCCAAAACAAACCCGATCTTGCCCGTAAATGAGCTTCTCTTTTCTTCCATAACGAACTCCTATTGTTTTTTAATCCCACAATATCATATAGTATACCATATTGCAACATTTTTTGCAAGTAAAAACAAGAACTTGCTAAAATTGCCTTGCTAAAATTTTGATAGTAAAAGGAGAGAACAGCGGTAAGTGGTGCCAAAACCTTCTTCATCACGCCGAAGGGCATGTATCTCATTCGCAACTTGTTGCGGCATATCGTCAACACGCAGTGTTGGATATCATCAAGTCGCAGAAAAATGCACGCTAAGGCGTGCTGATATACAGCCCAGAGGGCTGATGATATCCACCACACTTCGTGCGGCGATGTAAGGAGCGAAGCGACGGAATGGCGAGCCTGCGAGCGTCTATGCCAAGTCTGCGACTTGGATAATAATAATCCCCCCGCGGGGGGGTATTTCAGTTTCGGGCATAGCCCTAATCCAAAGAATGCAATTGCATTCTTTGTGGCAAGAATCGCTATGCGATTTTGCCGATATTACCTGGCGGCGCACAAGTGCGCTAAAGATTGGCCTGCCAGCCGCGCAACTGTTACT
>JAFVOQ010000056.1 GCA_017505785.1 Clostridia bacterium | reverse complement strand
CCGGGAGCACCGGGATCGCCTGCATCGCCCGTAGCGGACACATTCAACGACTCCCACGTAGCTCCGTTATCGTAGGATACCTCCCACAGGTTCGTTTCAGCATTGATCTGCAGCTTGGGGGTTGCGCCTGCCGCACCGGGAGTACCGGGAGCGCCGGGATCGCCTGCATCGCCCGTAGCGGACACATTCAACGACTCCCACGTAGCTCCGTTATCGTAGGATACCTCCCACAGGTTCGTTTCAGCATTGATCTGTAGCTTGGGGGTTACGCCTGCCGCGCCGGGAGTACCGGGGGCACCTGCAGCACCGACAAGCGATGCCAACCATTCATCAAGCGTTCCGCTATATCCATTTTCAACTGCAAGCTCATATGCAGATTTACCATTGGCTCCCGATGCACCTTTCTCACCAGACTCACCCTTTTCCCCTCGTGTATTGCAGGAACTCAAAAAAACAAGCAGCAGCATCGCAAGTAAGATCAAAAAAAACGCTCTTGCTCTGCATATTTCCTTCAAAATATTTGCTCTCCTTTGCTCTTTTTTGTAATATTGAGATAATTTTTTATCCATATCTTATTATAGTGTAAATTTCCACTATTGTCAATAGGGAATTTTTCCACTATGCTACAATGAAAAAAAACGAGGTAGGAACGATGAATTACTTTCAGCGTTTAAGTGACATCAGGCACGACCACGACCTAACGCAGGCACAGGTTGCCGAGGTGTTGCGCATCGGCCAATCCGACTACAGCAAATACGAGCGCGGCGTGAATATGATGGGTGTGGATAAGTATATGATATTGGCGCGATTTTACAATGTGTCGCTGGACTATCTCACGGGACTCACCAACACGCCAAAAACCTTAGACGGCTCACCGTATTCCTATACGAAGCAGCAAAAAAAGAGCTTGCCAAAATAACAAAATCCAAAGAGTTGCCGAACGGCAATGTCATTAAGTTAAAAACAGCAAAAAGAAAAAATGCACTTAACAAAGCAGGAAAACGGAGTTAAGTGCATTTTTCTCACAAAAAGTATGCCAAAAAGGCAGGCTGAAAAGTTTCTCAAGATAAAATGTTTTTATATTATTTGTAAATCACCACAATGTTATATAACATATTTTGGGAATTTTTCAAAAAATATTATTGCAACGGCCTCGGAGCTAATGTCATATTATTAGTCGAAAAAGCTTGACAACTACACCGTTATCTGATAGAATAAATTTGATGTAATTTTATACAATTTATTAAAAAGGTTGTGAAGCATTATGAAAAATTTGTTTGATCTGACAGGTAAGGTTGCTATAGTGATCGGCGGAAGCCGTGGACTTGGCAGAGGCATGGCAAGAGGACTAGCCGACGCGGGTGCTACCGTCGTGATCTCAAGCCGTGGCAAGGAAGCATTGCTTCAGGCGGCAGCCGAGCTTACCGCCGAAACAGGAAGCACGGTAGAGGGTATCGCGCTGGATATCACCTCCAAAGCCGCTATCAATTCCTTTGTCGACGAGGTTGCAAAGCGCTTTGGCAGAATCGATATCCTTATAAACTGCGCAGGTATCAATATCCGCAAGCCTGCGCTTGAGTACACCGAGGAGGAGTGGGACAGCGTTACCAACACTCAGTTCAAATATGTGTTCTTTATGAATCAAGCGGTAGGAAAACATATGGTGGCAAACGGGATCAAGGGCAGGATCATCAACGTAGGCTCTATTTCAAGTATGGTCGGTCTTAAGAATATGATAGCATACTGCTCCAGCAAGGGAGCTATCACACAGATGACCAAGGCCCTCGCAAACGAGTGGGCGCCTTACGGCATTACGGTAAACGCTATAGGCCCCGGATACTGTATGACTGAGATGACAAAGCCCCTTCTTTCCGACCAGACCGTTATGGCCAAATATAAGGAGAAGATCCCGATGGGACGTCTTGGAACACCTGAGGATATGGCAACAACCGCAGTATATCTTGCGGCTGATGCATCGTCCTACGTAACAGGACAGATGATATACGTTGACGGTGGCTGGCTTGTAAACTGATAATCGATATAAAATGAAATATCTCCTACATATGGGTGATGTTCTTAGCGGAGAATTGAAAAAGCAAGGCTAAGTCGAGCATCGCATTTGACCGGTCAAATGCAGAAGGGCTAAGCCCCAACCCCTATTACAAACAGAAAGAGCAAACACGCAAGACGAAATCTTGTATGTCTGCTCTTTTTTCTGTTGGTGATGTTTTTGCTGGCGCAAAAATGATGTTATGCTTCGCATAATGATGTCGCTCGCCATTTGCTTCGCAAAAATAAGCTCGCAGTGATGTGATGCTTTCTCACTGTGCCGAAGGCACAACATCATTCACGCAGTGAACATCACAAGGCAAAGCCGTCATCACTTGCCCGTAAGGGCAAACATCGTTTAGCGTGAATGCTCCGTTAGAGCATCACGCTATAGCGAAGGACATTTATTATTCAGATCAAAATAAATCAATCCAATTTTGAAACACCCGTAGCAACAAGCTCACACAGGCGCTCATTGCGGTAATTGGCATAAACGGTAAATGTGCCGTTCTCCCCTTGCTCGGTTGCATAATACAGCACATGGGTATCGACTGCAAAATGCACCACTCCCGTGGCAATATCGCGCAGCTCGCCGCCGTTATCACATACGGTCAGCACGCCCTCCTCGCGGTAAAAACAGAACAGATCATCTGACGTAACGGTAAGGGTATTGGCAATAATACTATCGCAAATGCGCTGCGTACCCGTTTCGGCGCGATACACGTAAAGTGCATCCTCATATCCTGTAAACAACACACGGCTACCGTCAATATTGGTGCAATAGTAGGTCACGCCCCATTCAATACGTGCAGATTCGGTCTTGCCGCGCTTTACATGATAGAGCTCCCTGCTCACGTTTTCTCCACTCACACCCGTAAGCAGAAAATAAACACCCTTATCGGTTACCGTTACCGTTTCGGCACTGTCAACAAACGATACATCGGTAAGATTGCCGCGACTGTCAAGATAAGTCAGCTTTTTGCCCGTACCGGCGGCGTGCAAAAAGTAATTTTTATAAAAGCTTTTCATCATGTATTGCGTGCCGTTTGCAAGGGTACGGCTTGCCACCCTTTGATTGGGCAGAAGCTGTAAATACTCCGTGCTTGCGGCACCCACAATTTGCCTGCGCTCCCCCTTTGAAAAGAGCACCGTACCGCCGTTTTCGATAAAGAGCACCTCGGTAAAATCGCGATTAAAGATCAGCGAGGAAAGATCGGGCGCGGCGGCGCATTTGATCTTTTGCGCGTTTTCGCTGTCAAACACATAAAGCGCACCGCTTTCATCGGTATAATAAATATATCGGCTTTGATTACTGATCGCAATGGGAGAAAGCCCTGCGGCATTTTCAATATAGGGTCGGTTGCTCGAATAGGATTCCACACGCAAATAGCTCACACCTGCGGTATCGACCGCGGTATATGCAAGCTCCTTGCCGTTTTGAGAAAGGCAATATGCGGCACTGTTGCAGTTCTTGGAAATGAGAGAAGGCACATCGCGCTTGCCCGTTTTACGGTAGTACAGATGAGAAGGTGCTGTGCGATAGGCAAGTGCATCTCCATCGGCGGCAAGCACAAAATCGATCACATCGGGTGCAATGGAGGTAACATTTTTGCCGCGTATCAAGTAAAGCTCTCCGCCGATCACTGCGGCACACGTATCTCCTCGCCCATTCAGGGAGGATGCGGTAAGCTCTCCTTTTGCGCTACCTCGCTTCGTACCGTTGACAAAGATCAGTGTTTGGTCCTCCTCCGGCACGTATAAAAAGTTTACCGACGAGGTCTGCTCGGTATAAAGTGCAGGACGGTTGTAATAAATAAATGCCGATATGATCAGCACGGTGAAGACGGCAAGAATGAGCCCCAAGCGCAAAAAGAAATTGCGCCTCATCTGCCCCGGGAAATCCAGGGGCGGGTGGGCATCGGAAACCGCGCGTCCGCGTGCCTTCACCACCTGCCCCGCGGGCAGTGCGATCGGCACATTGCTGATCGGCTCAAATTTCGGCTCATCTGCAACACGCTCAGCCTTAGGCGGCACTTGTGCTTCCTCAGCCTTCGCTTCTTCCTTTTCAACTTCAGGGGTAGCTTTTGCGGATGTTTGGCTTGCCGCATTTTTCACACGCACGGTATCGGATTTAGCGGTGGATTTTTTCGTTGCCGTACCTTTTGCGGCACCCGTTTTTGAGGCAGTGCTGCTCTTTTTGGCGGCAGTGCTACTCTTTTTGGCAGTAGTGCTGCTCTTTTTGGCAGTAGTGCTCTCGTTTTTTTCCTCAGAGCTCATCGCCGAAGCAATCCCCTCAGCAAGCTTTTTTGCCTCAGGGCTCTCACTGTTCTCGGCGGCAGCTTCGGTGGCTTTCCTTGTACTGCTGCTCTTTCTTGTGGCAATTTTTTTGGTAGCGGTGCTCGTCTTTGCAGTAGTGCTCGCGGTGCTCCGCTTGCGCGCCGTCTTGGGCTTTGCTGCCGCTTCGGCTTCTACTTCGGGCGTTACTTTTTCTTCAGCCATGACGATCCCCTTTCTAACATTAGGCAATATATAGTATATTATAACATAGAACAACAGAAAATGCAAGTCCTATACGACAAAAACCGCACAGAACCGCACAGACATATACGACAAAAACCGCACAGAGAACGTTACATTCTCCGTGCGGCTACGAAAACCACATCCCGATCGCTAAAAGCTTCTTTTATCCCATTCACAAGCTGTGTTTCATCACGCGCCTTGCCCAAAATGAGAAGCGTATCGCCCGTGCGAAGATCCTCCATGGCGCGAAGGATCGCCTTGCGGCGCGAGGGGATACAAAGATAGCGACTTGCATCCTCAATTTCCGATACCATATCCTTGGTAATTCCCGTGACCGGCTCACTGCCCGGATCATCCGCAGTGAAATAAACGAAGTCGGCATTTTCCACAGCAGCTCTGCCAAGCGGCGCACGGCGAAAAACGGCACGCTCACCAACCGAGCCAAGCACAACAGAAAGCTTACCGCTTGTCACGCGGCGCAGGCTGTGCAGCACCTGTAAAAGGTCCTCTGCTTCATACGCGGTATCAAGGAAAACACGCACCCCGTTACTCGCATATATACATTCCATACGGCCGATTGGCGCAGTGCCGGACAAGCCGCGTGCGATCTCTGCAAGAGAAAGCCCTGCCGCAAGCGCCAATGCCGCTGCCGCTGTAGCATTTCTTGTGGCAAAATCCCCTATAACGGGATAAAAAATCTCCTCTGTTTTCCTTTTGTATGTAAGTGAAAACGAAGTGCCAAGCTGCTGCTCGCCGTCATGCAATAGCTCTGTATTTTGTGCCACAATATCGCCCGTATCACCGTAACACAGCACCCTACCCTTTGTATCAAGATCCTCGATCGGCTCGGGAAGAAACACCAACGGCGATGGGCACTCCAGCAGCTTTTTCTTTGCCGCCCAATAGGATGCAAAATCCCCGTGCATACGCTTGCCAATGTGCCTTGGTGCAAGATCGGTTAGCAAAACAGCGGCAAACGGTATGGATTTTTCAGCATGATGCGCCAGCATATAGGCAGAAAACTCGACGATAGCAAATTCTGCTCTTTTGCGCCGTGCCGCACGCAGCATACGTTGCACATCAGCGGCGTTCACGGCGGTCGGCGGTGCCGGTTCAAACACGCCGTTGATCTCAGTGCCGTCGGTGGTTAAGAGCGCGAAACTTTTCCCTGCACGCCGCAACAGCCCTGCCAAGGTATCTGCAACCGAAGTTTTGCCGTGCGTGCCTGTAATGCCAAACACCGTAAGGCTTCTTGCAGGATACCCAAAGCAACGCGCCGCCAACGCACCAAGATGCGCCTCGGGCTCCTCTGTAGTATAAACAGCCGCATCCTCGCGCAGGCCGAGGCCGCGTGCGGCAAGAAAGCAACGACACCCATTTGCATAGGCTACGGCGGCACCTGAGTGCCCGTCACCAAGCGGCGTTGGCACGCAGACGTAAACGGTGTTGGCGTTGGCGGTTGCGGGATCGGTTACAACATCCTTAATATTTAGATCATATACAGAAAGTGCTCCCTTTGAGCGTGCAAAACGAAACGGTGCAAACAGTCTTTCAACTCTCAATGTAAGCCTCCCCCCAAAAGGTCGCATGCCTGCCGCACGATAAAGCGTGCCTCAAGCTCTGCGCGGTTGCGCGTCACAAACCCGTCGTACGCGCCGTCACATTCGATCAAAAGAGGCAGACGCAGGCCGCTTTCATCATCAAGATCGCGCAAAATAGCCAGCAGGACCTCATCGGCAAGCGTGGGCGGTGCCATGACCAGCTTTACATCGGGTAAAAAGCGCAGTGTAAGCGCACGCTTGCCCGTAAGCACCGTACTGCCTACCCCATATTGCTTTTCCATACGGCGCACGCAGGTATGTGCCTGTGTATTTGATCCCAAAATGATTGGAAAAAGGCAATCACCAAGTATCTCCCTCATGCCTGCACTCCTTTGCTTTTTTATATATTATACTCCGTTTGATGTGACAAAACAAGCGAATTTTGTAGATTTTAAAAATTCTCTTGCGAGTCATATAAAAAAGGAGTATAATAGGCACAAGGTCCCGAAAAAATGCACTGCGCGGGGCTTTGGAGGTTATTATGAAAAAGGAAAATCTTTTACATATCTTCTCCCGCATGCCACGGCTTGAAACCGAGCGCCTTATCCTGCGCCCCATGCGCGTGTCTGACGCTGCGGATATGTTTGAATATGCCAAAAACCCGGACGTTACGCGCTATCTCCTATGGCGGCCACACCCCAACATCGAGCACACACGCTCCTATCTTGAGTATCTTGCGGGCAGATATCGCCTCGGTATGCACTATGAATGGGCGGTCATTCTAAAGGAAGAAGATCGCATGATCGGCACGTGCGGCTTTTGCGCGGTGGATTGCACGAACAACACAGGGGAGATCGGCTATGTCTTAAATCCCCAATACCGTGGCAGGGAAATCATGCCTGAGGCCGTGCGCCGCGTGCTCCGCTTTGGATTTGATATGCTGGGGCTTCACCGCATTGAAGCGCGCTATATGATCGGCAACGATGCCTCACGCCGCGTAATGGAAAAGGTGGGTATGCAGTTCGAGGGCGTGCGCCGCGAGGCAATGCTGGTGAAAGGTGCCTATCGCGATATTGGCGTTTGCGCGATTCTCGCACATGAGTGCCGCACTGTATAAAATTTCCGCAAACGGTCAATACTTCTCCCTGCAATCAAATAAAGGGAGGATTTTTTATGGCAACCTATACCAAGCCCGGCATCGACGTTGAACGGCTGAAGGGCACCAAAACCGAGCAAAACCTGCACACTGCGCTTTCGGGCGAATCACAGGCGTATTTGCGCTACAAGTGGTTTGAGAAAAAAGCAAAAAACGACGGATATGTGGAGATCTCGCGGCTCTTCCGCGACACAGCTGCAAACGAAATGGAGCACGCAGAGCTTTGGTTCCGCTATCTTGGCGGATACAGCTCAACCGAGCGAAACTTGGATGCGGCTGCCGGCGGTGAGCACTTTGAATGGGCAACCATGTATGCAGAATTTGCTACCGACGCGCGCCGCGAGGGCTTTGATGTGATCGCCGATCTTTTTGATCGTGTAGCAAGCATCGAGAAGCAACACGAGGAAAACTACCGCAAAAAGCTGCAAGATGTAAAAAGTGGAGAGGTCTTTAAATCAAATAGCCCCGCCACGCGCTGGATCTGCCTGAATTGCGGTTACGTGGTGACAGCTGGGGAGCCTCCGGCTCTCTGCCCCACCTGCCAGCATCCGCGCGGTTATTTTGCAAAGGAACAGCAAAACTGAAAAGAGGGGCTGATTCATTTAGCGCCGAACAAAAACACACGAAAAGAAAATAAAAGGAAAACCGCTTTTTCTGTCACAAAAATGGCAGGGAAAGCGGTTTTTAGGTAGAAATTCTTACGAATTTCAATTTTTATGTGTGTTTTT
>JAFVOQ010000055.1 GCA_017505785.1 Clostridia bacterium | reverse complement strand
ACCATCTGGCTGGTGTAGGAGTTTTCGTTGTCGTACCAGGAAACGACCTGAACCTGATAGGTATCGTCGTCGATCTTAGCAACCATGGTCTGGGTAGCATCGAACAGCGAACCGAAACGCATACCGATAACGTCGGAGGAAACGATTTCGTCGGTGTTGTAGCCGTAGGACTCGGTAGCAGCAGCCTTCATAGCGGCGTTGATGCCTTCCTTGGTCACGTCCTTGCCCTTCACAACAGCAACCAAAATAGTGGTGGAGCCGGTGGGGGTGGGAACGCGCTGTGCGGAGCCGATCAGCTTACCGTTGAGCTCGGGAATAACAAGACCGATTGCCTTTGCAGCACCGGTAGAGTTGGGAACGATGTTCTGTGCGCCTGCGCGTGCACGGCGAAGATCGCCCTTGCGCTGGGGACCGTCAAGGATCATCTGGTCACCGGTGTATGCGTGAACGGTGGTCATGATACCGGACTGAATGGGAGCGTAATCGTTGAGTGCCTTAGCCATGGGAGCGAGGCAGTTGGTGGTGCAGGATGCAGCCGAAATTACCTGGTCATCAGCGGTGAGGGTGTTGTGGTTTACGTTGTAAACGATAGTCTTGAGGTCGTTGCCTGCGGGTGCGGAAATAACAACCTTCTTAGCACCTGCCTGGATGTGAGCCATGGACTTCTCCTTAGAGGTGTAGAAGCCGGTGCACTCAAGCACTACGTCAACATCAAGCTTACCCCAAGGGCAATCAGCAGCGTTCTTCTCGGCGTAGATCATGATCTCCTTGCCGTCAACGATGATAGAGTTCTCAGTAGCCTCAACAGTGTGAGCGTTCTCGCCCATTCTGCCGCAGTAAGAGCCCTGTGCGGTATCGTACTTGAGAAGGTGAGCAAGCATTTTGGGGCTGGTGAGGTCGTTGATCGCGACCACTTCATAGCCTTCTGCGCCGAACATCTGACGGAACGCAAGACGGCCGATACGGCCAAAGCCGTTAATAGCAACTTTTACAGACATTGTAAAAATCCTCCGTTTTGTAATTTTGATTTTTGATAGCCGGGCGGCTATCCCATTTGAAACCATTCTACATTTTACCCTATTTTTTCACACTTGACAAGGGCTTTGTGAAAATTTCATCATTTTTTTGCAATTTGTATATTTTTGCGGGAGTTCTGCAAAAAAAATTGTGAAACTGCACACATTTCTCTTTATCTTTCAAATACAGCACGCAGTGCCGCGTGTTTTTCGGCAGCCTTTTCACTCGTTTCGCCCACTACACAGTAATAATATTTGCATTTGGGCTCAGTGCCGCTGGGGCGCACTGCCACAAAGCTACCGTCGGACAGAAGATAGCGCAGCACGTTGGATTTGGGGAAGCCTGCGCGATGCATGGCTTCAGACAGATAATCCTCGACCGCTGCAACGGTAACATCGCCGACAGCGCGGGGCGGATTCTTTCTTAAATTCTCAAGAAGTGCCGCGATCTTTGAAACGCCCGAAGCACCCTTATGCACCACATTGGTCTGTGCATCAAGATAATATCCGTGCTCAGCGTAAAGCTCATCCAACACATCGCAAAGCGTTTTGCCCTGTGCCTTATAATAAGCCGCCGCCTCACAGAGCATGAGCGATGCCTGCACGCCGTCCTTATCGCGCGCGAAATCGGCAATCAGACATCCGTAGCTCTCCTCGTAGCCAAAGACGTAGGTAGCGTCACCCTGTGTTTCATGATCATGGATCTTGTCACCGATAAACTTAAAGCCCGTGAGCGTTTTTTCCACACGCACACCGTATTTCTCACAAATACGGTCGCCAAGCGATGAAGTAACAATGGTGTTGCACATCACCGCATCTGCGGGCAACGTGCCAAGCTCCTTGCGTGTTGCAAAAATATACTCAAGCAAGATCGCACCCGATTGGTTGCCCGTCAGGAGCGTGTAAGTGTCACCTTGTTTCACGGCAACGCCAAGGCGGTCGCAGTCGGGGTCGGTCGTAATGGCGATATCCGCCTTCGCCTTCTTGGCATAGGCAAGGCAAAGATCATAGGCATCTCGCGCTTCGGGATTGGGGTTTTTTGTGCCGCTGAAATCGGGATCGGGCTCGCATTGCTCAAGAACGGGCAAAACGTTGTAGCCGCAACGCCCAAGCACCTCACGCACAGGCACATTCCCCGTACCGTGTTGGGGGGAATAGACAACGGAAAGCTCCTTCGCACACACATCGGGGCGCAAGCGAATACCCATAACCGCCTCATAATACGCCTCGTCGATCTCGCGCGGCAGGGTTTCGATCAGATCACCCGCCTCGGCTACCGATTTCACCTTTACCGAAAGCGGATCCTCAATTTCACTGATAATATCGATCAATATATCACAAAGATGAGGCATGAGCTGACAACCGTTCTCGTCATATACCTTATACCCGTTATATTCAGCGGGATTGTGCGAGGCGGTGATCATAATGCCGCCTACGGCATTTTTATAGCGCACGGTAAAGGAAAGCTCGGGCGTTGGGCGCAGCGCATCAAAAATGAAGGCTTTGATTCCCTGCTCCGCAAGAACACCTGCTGACTCCATGCAGAACTCACGGCTCATGCGACGGTTATCATGGGCAATGACAACACCGCGCGCAGCAGCTTCCTCCCCAAACATCTTTTTTAAGTAGCGTGCAAAGCCAAGCGTTGCCTTGCGCACAGTATAGCAGTTTAGGCGATTGGTTCCCGCGCCGATAAGGTCGCGCATGCCTGCGGTGCCAAAGGCAAGATTGCGATAAAAGCGGTCGTAGATCTCATTCTCATCACCCGCGATCAGGGCAAGCTCCTCCCTTGTTTTTTCGTCTGCATTTTCCCTCCATTTGTTGTAAAGCTCCAAAGTGTTCATATCAGCTCTCCTCTCGATATTATTTCGATGTATATATTTTAACATATCCTTATGAAAAATTCAATCACCCTTGAAAAATTTTCCATTTTTCATCCGTTTGCACGGACAACGGGGTTGACAAGCTCCCTTTTTTTAATTATAATGTAACATGTATTATGATATGCATGTTTCCTAAAAGAAACAAGGAAAGGACACCGATATGGCCAAAGAGAAAAAACTGGTTGAGCAGATCACCGCAATGGACGAGGATTTTGCGAAATGGTACACCGATGTTGTAAAAAAGGCAGAGCTCATGGACTATTCGAGCGTGAAGGGTTGTATGATCCTGCGCCCCTATGGCTATGCTATTTGGGAAAATATTCAAAAGGATCTTGATGCGCGCTTTAAGGAAACAGGACACGAAAACGTATATATGCCCATGTTTATCCCCGAAAGCCTTCTCACCAAGGAAAAGGACCATGTTGAGGGCTTTGCGCCCGAATGTGCGTGGGTCACGTACGGCGGTGATACCAAGCTCACCGAGCGCCTTGCTGTGCGTCCGACCTCCGAAACCCTTTTCTGCGAGCATTTTAAAACCGTGATCCAGTCCTACCGCGACCTCCCGAAGCTCTACAATCAGTGGTGCTCGGTGGTGCGTTGGGAAAAGACCACGCGCCCGTTCCTGCGCACCTCCGAGTTCTTGTGGCAGGAGGGACACACCATGCACGAAACTGCCGAGGAGGCACAGGCTGAAACACTGCAGATGCTCGGCATCTACCGCGATTTCTACCTTGAGTCACTTGCCATTCCCGCCATTACCGGTCAGAAGACCGACAAGGAAAAATTTGCCGGTGCCGAGGCAACCTATACCATTGAGCCGATGATGCACAACGGCGTAGCGCTTCAGGGCGGCACCTCTCACTATTTCGGCGATGGGTTTGCCAAGGCGTTTGACATCACCTATGCCGCGCGCGACAATACCGTAAAATATCCGCACCAGACCTCCTGGGGCGTTTCCACCCGTATGATCGGTGCGATCATCATGACACACGGCGACGACAACGGTCTTATTCTTCCCCCCGCGATCGCCCCCATTCAGGTTGCGATCATTCCCGTGGCACAGCACAAGGAGGGCGTTCTCGAAAAAGCAGCAGAGATCAAGGACCGCCTTGCCAAAACCCTGCGCGTCAAACTCGATGACAGCGAGCAATCCACGGGCTGGAAGTTTAGCCAGTACGAGATGAAGGGTGTACCCGTTCGTCTTGAGATCGGCCCGAAGGATATTGAAAACAACTCCTGCGTGCTCGTCAGCCGCGTAACGCGCGAAAAGAAATTTGTATCGCTTGACAACGTTGAGGTGGAGGTTGCCGCCATGCTCGAGCAGGTATATAACGAGCTTGTGGCACGTGCCACTAAAAACCTTGAGGAGAAAACGCACACCGCTACCAGTCTTGAGGAGTTCCTTGACGTGGCAGAGAACAAGCCCGGCTTTATCAAGGCAATGTGGTGCGGTGACGTTGCCTGTGAGGAAGCCCTTAAGGAAAAAACCGGGGGTGTAAAATCCCGTTGCATTCCCTTTGCCGAGGAAAGACTCTCTGACAAATGCGTTTGCTGCGGCAAGCCTGCCAAGCACATGGTCGTTTGGGGCAGACAGTACTGATCTTTTTGCGATCAACAGCGAAGGATTGCACACTTATAACAGTTAGAATAGCGCATTCATAAAAATTTTAAGAAAAGAGGAATTTGTATGAGCTTTTTAAAGGGAAAAACTGCTATTGTTACAGGCGGCGGATACGCCGTGCTTTCTGACGGCAGATGCGGATCGATCGGCTACGGCATTGCCACCGCATATGCAAAAGAGGGCGCAAACCTTGTGATCACAGGTCGCAATGTTGCAAAGCTTGAAAAGGCAAAGGAAGAGCTGGAGCGTCTTTACGGCGTAAAGGTGCTGGCACTTGCCGCTGACATTGCCGACGGGCAGGACAACGAGGCTGTTGCCAAGGGTGTTGCCGAGGCGGCGATCAAGGAATTTGGCAGAATTGACGTGCTGATCAACAACGCGCAAGCCTCTGCCTCCGGCGTTACCATTCAGGATCATACCACAGAGCAATTTAATCTCGCGCTGTATTCCGGGCTTTACGCAACCTTTTATTATATGAAGGCGTGCTACCCCTACCTCAAGGAAACAAAGGGTAGCGTTATCAACTTTGCTTCGGGCGCGGGGCTTTTCGGCAACTACGGTCAGGGCTCTTACGCCGCCGCGAAGGAAGCCATTCGCGGTCTTTCCCGCGTAGCGGCAACCGAATGGGCAAAGGACGGCATCAACACCAACGTGGTTTGCCCCCTTGCTTGGACGGCACAGCTTGAAAACTTTGAAAAAGCATATCCCGATGCCTTTAAGGCAAACGTAAAAATGCCCCCCGCAGGTCACTTTGGTGACCCCGAGCTTGAGATCGGTCGCGTTTGCGTACAGCTCGCCTCCCCCGATTTTAAGTTCATGAACGGTGAAACCGTAACGCTTGAGGGCGGCATGGGTCTGCGCCCCTAATTTGATCTATTGTAGCGGCTTATCGCCGCACATCCCCCAAGGCGGGGTGTCTTGCAGCTTGCAAGACACCCCGCCTTTTTGCGATTTTCACCCCCAATTTTTACCCGGATCACCCCAAAAAATAGCACGCGAAACACCCTTTTGTGCCAAGCGTGCTTTTTTCTCATTTTGCGAAGTCGGTAAGGCAGCATAAACGCACCTGAAATGTGACCACTTTGTGAACTTTAAACAATAAGTTGCATCGATTTTACGATTTTTAGTCATTTTCTCTTTCTGAATTTGTGCACAATGCCAACATTGCCCCCAAACTGTTGCTTTTTGATCGAAATTGTCGTATAATATATGCGTGTTAAAGAACGATTTGAGCCGGTCCTTCCTATTATATATAGGAAAAAACATCAAAACAGATTTAACGGAGATACTTATGACACAATTCTTTTATATAGCCTCGGTACTCCTTTTTGCCGGGGCATTATTATTGGGAAACGAGCTTTTACATCGCCGCGGCGTGGGCGCCAAATATTTTTTACGCCCCTTGGCACTTATATTGGCACTTGTCGCCTTTATCGCTTATTTATGGCGAGAGCCCGCCATTTACAACGTGCGCGGTCTTGATATGTACTCTCCCTTTGGCGATCATATGGCAACCACCGCGCTCGCTGTACTCATCTACTGGTTCACACATGCAGGCGCGTTTATTGCGATCCTTTCAACATTCTTTGAGTATAAGACGCTGAAAAATCTTGCCAAATTTGTAGTGCCGATCACGGTGCTTCTCGATCTTATCTTCGTCAACGTACATATGACGGCTATCATCGGCGCTTCGCCCTTTGCCACGTTTGACATCCGCCATCTGCTACTTGCGGCGCAGCTCGCCATGACACTGGCAATTTCGGGCTGTCACATTTTACGCGACGGGCGCACGCTCCCCACAAAAAAGGAGTGGGGGTCTTTCGCGCTTGCCCTGCCGTTTGCCCTGATTTGTATCATGCCCTGCTTTGTTCCGCAAGCACTGTTTGGCTTTGTGGACGGCTCGATCGAACTTTTTGATTTTTCTGAGGCACACCGCTTTGTACTTTACGGTGCTGCTGTCCTGCCGATCCTCATTTTCCACGCCATTCGCGAAAAGGATGTGGAAACCAAACGCTTTTTGATGATCTACTTCTCGCTTGGCTGGATGTGGGTGTATCTTGGTCGCTGGGTACTTTCCGACTTTGCAAACCCCACCTCATGGCCCTTGCATCTTTGCAACACGGCAATGTTCCTCATACCGCTGTGCCTCATTTTCCGCATGCAGCGTCTGTTTAACTTCTGTCTGTTTATCAACGTCATGGGCTCGGCTATTGCGATGTTCATGGCAGAGGATCTCGGCTATGTCAACGCCATCGCGACCGAGCGCGTATCCTATTGGCTCAACCACTACGCCGCCTTCTTTATGCCGCTTCTCTTGGTGGCACTCAAGATCTTCAAGCGCCCCAAGTTCCGCGAATGGTGCTGGGCGGTAGTAGCATTCACTGCTTACTTTTTCGGCATTTTGTTTATCAACGCCTGGTTTTCCAATTACGGCGATGTCGACTACTTCTTCCTCAACAGTGATTACGTGGCAGGCAAGATCGGCAAATGGGCGGAAAATACCAGAAACATCACATTCTCCTTTAACATAGGAGAAATGACACTAACCTTCTATCCCCTTTATCAGTTCCTCTTTTACCTTGTATACGTCGGCGTATTTACCGTGGGCGTGAGGTTTCTTTACGAATTTCTTTTCCGCGCTTGGGATAGCGCGCAGGACAGACGAGAAAGAGAGCGTAGCTTTAAAATGATGAAAAAAGATTTGGCCGCTTTTCTTGGCGGCAAGCGTATCAACGAGCCCATCAGCGGCGATTCCTCGCCCTGCATTGAACTGAAGGGCTTTTGCAAAAAATACGGCTCAAATAAGCACTACTCGGTGCAAAACGTATCCTTTAAGGTTACGGGCGGCGAGATCTTCGGCTTCCTTGGTCCGAACGGTGCGGGCAAATCCACCATTATCAAGAGCATGGTGGGTATTCAGACCATTACCGAGGGCAATATCGAGATCTGCGGCTTTGACGTAGACAAGCAGGCAGTACAAGCCAAAATGAACCTTGGCTTTGTGCCCGATCACTACGCACTTTATGAAAATTTAACGGGACGTGAATACATAAATTATATTGCGGACCTGTATAACGTAGATGCGGAATATCGCACCAAGACCATTGAAAAATACGTGGAGCGTTTCCAACTGACCCACTCCTTTGACAATCAGATGAAGACCTACTCGCACGGCATGAAGCAAAAGATCACCATTATGGCGGCGCTCGTGCACAATCCCAAGGTCTGGATCCTTGACGAGCCTCTAACAGGTCTTGACCCCACCAGTATCCACGAGGTAAAGGAATGCATGAAGGAGCATGCTGCCGCGGGCAATATCGTATTCTTCAGCTCCCATATCATTGACGTGGTAGAGAAAATTTGCGACCGTATCGCCATTATCAAGGGCGGCAAGCTTCGCGCCTGCGTGCGTGTAGCCGACCTTGAGGCAAAGGGCATTGACCTTGAGCAGTTTTACCTGAAAACAACCAAACAGGAATACATCGATCACACCAAGGAGATCGAGGAAGCTGCACAAAAGGCACAGGCGGAGGCCTCCCACGTATGAGTAGCTTGCTGATCTTAATTAAGATGCAGTTAAAGGAGCAGCTTAATTTTCAGCGCTTTGAGCTAACGGGCACAAACTGGTTTAAAATTTTGGTTTCGGTGCTCGGCGCTATTTTAAAGTTTGCACTGGTCACTGCTCTTTGCGGCGCGTTTTTGATCGTTGCAAAGCTCTTAGGGCTCTTTTCGCTAACGAATACCGTGCCCTCAACGGTCATCTCGCTGGTATTCACGCTGATGATGCTGGCATCTGTCGTTTCCTGCACGGTGGGCCTCACGAAATCACTGTATTTTGCACGCGACAACGCCGTGCTCTTAACACTCCCCTGCAAGCCCATTCAGGTTTATTTATCCAAGCTGATCATTTTCTTTATCTTTGAATTGCTGCGCAACCTCTCCTTTGTGGTGCCTCTTTTCATTGCCTATTTCCTCACGCACGGCTATGCCTGGTATCATTATCTGTGGCTGATGCTTTGCATTTTGCTCATTTCTCTGTTTACCGTGTCGGTCGGCACGCTTCTCTCGATCCCCGCGATGTGGATCAGCAACTTGTTTCGACAATTCAAATCCTTGCAGGCGATCACGCTGGCAGGCTCCATTGCGTTTGTAAGCTTCGCGGTGTTTCATGGCATTTCCCTCATTCCCGAAAATATTGATCTGATTGCCACCTGGGGCACAACCTTCTGGGAAATTCAGGACTTTTTGAATGCTTACGCTACAAAATTCTCCTTTATTTATGATTTCACCCTGATGATGCTGGGCGAAACGCACAATCTTGTGACCACCTTTCCCATTGGTGCAACGGCACTCCGCTTTTTCAAGCTCTTTGGTGCCACGGCTGTGCTTTATACCGCAGGACTGCTGATCGTACAGCCCTTGTTCTACAAGATGGCAAGCAAGCCCTTTGAGCACATGAAGCGCCGCACGCGCGCCCACAAAAACCGCAAGCTGCCGCGTCCCGTGTCGGTCATTTGGACCGAGGTTTTGGTAGCGATGAAGACACCCGCCCGTATTTTCTTTAACGTTGGCGTGCTGTTTTCGATCCCTATGCTCATTTTTCTCTTAAACAAGATCTTTCTTGCCATGAACACACGTGAAACGGGTAATTACATGGTGCTTGCCTTTAATGTGCTCATCATTTTATTGGTCGTATTAAATGCCAACACCTATGCGGCAAGCGTGTTTTCGCGCGACGGACGCAGCAGCTATCTCATCAAGGTGCAGCCCGCGCAATACCGCACGCTCCTACAGGCTAAGCTTTTGCCAAACATGGTATTTGTGCTCGCAGCCCTTGTGGCAACCCTGTTTATTCTGCTCGGCTATACCTCCTTTGGCACTGCCAACACCGTTATGCTGGTGGTCGCCATTGTAGCACTTTACGTAGCGCATCTTCTGTTTTGCGCTGAGCTTGACCTCATGAACCCACAAAACGAGCTTTATGCCGCCATTGGAAACAGCGAGAAAAATCCTAACGAAACCACGGCTACACTTACCGCATTTCTCATTTCGTTTGTAGTTGCAGCGGTGCTCTTTTTCCTCATGATGGAGGGCTCTCGTGTATTCCTGAAATTTCTTATTGTAAGCCTTGCGCTTCTTTTCTGGCGCGGGTGGCTGTTCTTCTCAAAAATCAAGGTGTATTACAAGGAGAAATAAATGAAAAAATCAGTTGTTATACTCATTACCATCATTTATATCGCCTCGATTGCACTGGTCAGCTTTTTCGGCTTGCAGTTTAAGGTGTTTGACGAGGTCATCTATACAAATAAGATCGAGCTCCTGAATGAGGATATTAAAATTGATAAAAACGGCAAGCCCTATGCCCTCGCCCAAAAGGGAGATGACGGGGTTTGGCGCTATCAGCTGGAATACCGCGTGTATCCCGACAACGCAACCAACAGCGCGGTCATATATTCCTATGATAATTTGAATAACACGGTTTCGGTTGACGAAAACGGTGTCATAACGTTTACAAAGAAAGGAGTTGTTACGATAGAAATTTTACCCGAAGACGGTTCACCCGATGTAAGCGCAACGCTTACCGTTTGGGCGAGATGACCCAAGCCCCTAAGCAAAATCATCTGCTTCTCAGATTTCAAAAACAATGACAAACCAGACAGGCGGCGAGCTTCGCCGACATTGCAGCAGCCGTTCCCCCCACCGCAAGTGCAAAGCAATAATTTTTTGCGATGTGGCAAACTTATGTGCGGCTCTGTTGCTCTGAGCGAGAGTGCAAGGAAAACAAAAAACCACCTCGCCCAAGAAAGGAATGAAATTATTATGAAACGCAAACTACTTATTTTACTTCTCGCCATGCTCGTTTTGAGCATGTCACTCGCCTCTTGTGGCGGCAACAAGGAAATCGTATCTTTGAAGATCGTTGAGGGCCTTTCCTACGAGGTAACGGTGGGTGCCACCCCCGATTACTCCAAGGTAAAGGCTAAGGTCGAGTACAACGATGAAACCACAAAGGATGTTGCGGCAGCTGAGCTTACCTTTAGCACCATCGATACCTCCAAGGCAGGCACGCAAAAGCTTACCATTACTTACAGCGGCTTTTCCATTACGGTGGATATCACCGTCAAGGCAGCTGCACAGCAGCCCGGTGATGAGGATCCTTACAGCGTAGAGGGTGCAACACTCCCCGCAGCTATTACCAAATTCCTCTCCAAATCCTTTAGTGCAAATTTCCAGGACCGCGATGCGATCTACAAGGTGGGCGACGACAATCCCTTCCGCTTTACCCTAACACTTAGCACCTGGGATAACATAAACGATGAGCCCGGCGACGACATCACCTCTTACGTGAGCCAGTCGAAGGTGTATCTTGTAATCGGCACCACTGAGCAGCTGCTTACGGGCACTGACCTTGCCACCTACGTTACCGTAGATGAAAACAACAACACCTTTGACTTTACAGACGACGCCGTTGGCAAGACCTTCCGCATTGAAACAAGACCCGCTGACGGTGTGGATGAAACCGATGCGGATACTGTGGCGGCTGTCACCAAATCCCTCACCGTTGAGGTGGTTGACGCATACAACGTCTACTCCGCCAAGGAGCTGAATCTCATCACCAATGCAAGCCACGCCAACATCCCCGACTATGGGCAGACAACGAAGACACAGCTTGAGATGGTAGAGGAATTCCTGCAAAACAACAACATTACCCGTCCTGCCAATATGGGCGGTGTGGTGCTGCACTGCGATCTTACCCTTACCGCAGACGATATCCCTGCCGGTTATCTTTACAGCTACACCAACAAGGCAGGCGAGCCCGCAAAGGGACTTTATGATCACTTTAGCATATTCTACCACGTGTATAACAGCGCAAGCCCCTCCTTTGGCATGTACGGTAACTACTTTACCGTAAACACCGCCCTGCTTCCCTGCGTGTGCGAACCGCCCTATGCCGGCAATTCGATTGATGACGATTCCTCCTCCAGCGAGGTGTTTGCCTTTGACGTTACCGATGAGGAGATCTGGGCAAAGGGTCTTAGCTATGACCATAGCGACTACCGCACGCGCGTAGAAAATATCTTTATTTCAAGCGAGGATCCCAACAGCAATACCGAGCAGGAGGCCGCCAAGAGCAAGCTTGGTCTGATCGGCTTTAAGATGTACCTGCACACGTCGGATTTCTATAATGTGATCATTGAGAAGCACACGCTCTCGATTTGTGCTGACTCCGATAACAACACCATCAACATTGACAAGTGCTACTTCTTCAACTCTTGGAACATGCACATCTACGCTTGGAGCAACAACTACATCATGGATGAGCTCGACTTGGATAACAGCGACCCCTCGGTATACGCCAATTATCAGCCGATCGTGATCAACATCAAGAACTCCACCATTGCAAAGTGCGGCGGTCCCGCTATCATCGCTGACCCTGCCAACACCACGGACCTGCGCAACAAAAATTCGGGTGCGATCATCACCGCTGAAAATTCTACCATTTACAGCTACGTGCAGGGCAACGAGGCATGGTTTAACACCTACGGTGTAGCGCAGATGGCTACCCAGCTGCTCGCACTTGACCAGCCCTTCTCCGGAATGGCAAGCGCATATGGCACTGCTGCCAACTTTACCAAGGAGTTCCAAGGATATGTAGGAGCGCGCGCAAATCTGATTTACGTCAACCGTGGTAAAAACGGTAGCTTTACCGTAAAAGACACCATTACCATCGACCAAAACGATGCTACTGCCATTGCCTACACGCAGGCAACAGGCGGTCAGGCACCCATATTCCAATCGAGTACGGGTAGTACTGCCTACTTCAACGGCACCGTTGACGGTTCGGCTCCGCCTCTTTCGAGTCTGACCGGCGATCCCGGCAATCCGATCGGAAATCCCGATCCTTCCTTGTTTACCGGCAATTACCTTAACATCTACTTTAGTGGCATGTGCATCATGGTGGAAATGTTCCACTGATCTGATACACAAACAACTGAAAACGGGCAGGCACGCTTTTGCGTGCCTGCCTTACTTTTATCTCACTTAAAAATCTTACAATTTTTCTCCCTCTTTGTATATCCTTCAAAAATCGGGCAAAAATAGGAACAGCACAAAAAAAGGAGATAAAAAATGCAAAAAAACAAGTTCTTGTTAAAACTGCGTGACGACAAGGGTGCTCGCGCCATTGCCGTTACCGTGCTGGTGATGCTTTTGGTGCTCACCGCTATTATTGTAACCACTGTGATTGCCAACCGTGCCCCCACCGAGGATCCCCTCCCCCCTGACGACAGCTCGCAGGTTGGTGTTGAGGACCCCGATACCGAGCAGCCGGGTGAGCAGCCCCCCGCAGGCGAAACGCCAAATGACAAGCCCACTGATGCGCTTCCCACCGAATTTTTGCTCCCTGTTTCGGGTGTGCTTCGCTCAGTGCACGACGAAGATCTTCAGGTCTTTTCCCCCACCATGGGAGATTACCGCGTGCACCTCGGCATTGACATTGGCACGGTAGCCGGTGCTTCTGTTTCTGCAATGGCAGACGGAACCGTCGCACAGATCTGGGACGATGTGCGCATGGGCAGATGCGTTGCAGTAAAGCACAGCGGAGAGGCTTATACCATTTACAAAAATCTCACTGCTGAGCACCCCGGCGGCATCGTAGTAGGTGCTACGGTGAAGGCGGGCGACGTGATCGGCACTGTGGGTGAGAGCGCAATGGTAGAAATTGCAGAGGAGCCCCACCTGCACCTTGAGATGACGGTAAACGGCATTCAGGTAGACCCCACGGAATACCTCAGTGAGGATGCCATGGCAACCCTCAAGGAGGACACCAACTACGAGGATGCTTCCTGAAAGCATTTCCCCCTTCAAGCACAACAAAAGCCCCCACGGGATGCACAAATGTGCATCCCGTGGGGGCTTATCTTTCATCATTTTACATTACGTATCGTAAAAGCGGGAGGGGGAACCCCTCCCCTACAAAACACATTTTACATCGCGAATGACGGGCGATTCGTGAATCGCCCCTACAACATACATGCTTGGTATCTAATTATGACGAAAAACGAAAGCCTGCGGCATAAAGCCCGTCATTTTCATCACCCACAATGACGTTATGCCATGCCGCCGTACTGCCCTGAAACACCACTGTTTCCAGCTTTCTGCATTCGGCAAATGCGCCTGCCGCAATACGCACCAGCGAGGCACGCAGCTTCAGCTCGCCGGAGGTTCGTCCTGCGGGGCAGTAGATCAGCGTTTTGCCGTCGGCAGAATACAAAACGCCATCATACTCACTGTACCACTCGCTCCCCTGTGCCACGCGCACGTAGCAAAGACGCTCACACCCCGAAAAGGATGCCGCAGAAACCGTTTTTATCGTAGTAGGTATCTCTACCGCGCCAATAATGCTTCCCCTTAGTGCATAGGGCAAAATTTCGGTCACGGTATCGCCAGCGGGGCTTGTGGGCGGTATCAAAATACATGACGAGGTACACGTGCCGATCCCGGCGAGCGCACAGGTGCCGTCACCGTTGCTGCGAAAGCGCAGCCCTTCACTGTATGTAGGCGTTACCACCACACTGCCACTGACAGGTGGAGCATTCTCTTCCTCCCCCGACACCAAGTTTTGCGGATCATCGCTGTCCTTATCGCCGGCTTCGTTTGTTGTGCCCGGCTCCTCTACCTTTGCCTCGGTGGCAAGCGCCGCGCAACCGCAGATAATTGCGCAAAGCAGCACAAGGCACCCCAGCATTTTCCACATCTTCATTCTTTCTTCCTCCTTTTTGATTTCATGGTCTAAGTACGCCAAGCCTAGGCAAGAGGAATCATCCGAATCCACCCTAAAGCCTTGCTTTTCCGTGCTTTCGGAGCTTGTCACTCTTACCAACTTTGTGCGGCGTGACTATACCGATCGTAACATAAAGCCCTCCCTCGGTCAATCCCCAATCGTTCGCGCAAAACGACGGCAAGCGCAAGAAAAAAAGTGGGATTTCCGATATGCTGTCAAGTGCCGTCGAGTAAGCACCCATAAGCCGTGAAAAATGCGATGAAAAGTTGGCATAGCCGAAGGGAGCCGAACCCGACAGGTCTTTACAAACAAAAATTCACCCCGACGGCGGGAAAAGCTCTTGCCATATCCACATATGCCCGCGTGCTTTTCTCTTGCCGGAGCAAATTTTTGTTTTGCAAATACTGCTCCGCACCTCTCGGCAAATAATTTTTTAGCAGATTTTGTTGCGCAAAGACGCAACAAAGTGTTACTTTGTAAGTCTTGGCACGGCAAAAGATACAAAAAAGTATTGCCGTGAGGCTGT
>JAFVOQ010000054.1 GCA_017505785.1 Clostridia bacterium | reverse complement strand
CGGAACGTGCGCATTGACGCTTAAAGCGACGCAGAGCACTGTCAAGGGACTCGCCCTCCTTCAGTTTCACTTCTGCCATTTTCTATATCCCTCCCCTCGCGGTTGCAAAACAACAATCTTTTACTATTATACACAGTTTTTCTTGCTATGTCAATAGAATTTGTAATATTTGTGCAGAAATTTTATCTGACCACCAAATTGACGATCTTATCGGGCACAACGATCTCCTTTACAACCGTCTTTCCGGCAATAGCGGCAGCCACGCGCTCATCCGCCTTGGCAATGCTAAGCGCGGTATCCTTATCGGCACCCTTGGGCATGGCGACAACGCCCTTCAGCTTGCCGCACACCTGCACGGCAACCTCCACGGTGGAAAGCACGGTCTTTGCCTCATCAAACTCCGGCCATGCGGCAAGCGAGCAGAAGCCCTCGCCGCCAATGCTCTCCCAAACCTCCTCGCACAGGTGAGGTGCAAAGGGCGAAAGCAAGCGGACAAGCGTGCCAAGCTCGGTAACGGTAAGGTGGCCGACCTCATCGATCTCATTTAAGAGCGTCATCATAGCGGCAATGGCGGTATTAAACTTCATTTCCTCAATGTCGGAGGAAACCTTTTTGATCGTGCGGTGGAACGGGGTTTCAAGCTCCTTGGTCACGCCCGTGCCCGTTGCGCGCTCGGCAAGCTGTGCCACGCGGTCAAGGAAGCGCTTGCAGCCGCGCATGCTGCTCTCAGACCAGGGTGCGGCAGAGGCGTAATCACCCATAAAAAGGATATACACGCGAAGTGTATCTGCGCCAAAGGTATCCACCACGTCGTTGGGGTCAACCACATTGCCGCGTGATTTCGACATCTTTTGCCCGTCAGGGCCGAGAATCAGCCCCTGTGCCGTGCGCTTTGCATAGGGCTCTGCGGTGGGCACAACGCCGATATCGTAAAGGAATTTGTGCCAGAAGCGGCTGTAAATCAGGTGGCGCGTTACGTGCTCCATACCGCCGTTATACCAATCGACAGGCAGCCAATATTTCAGCTTTTCGTAATCGGCAAGGCACTCTGCATTGAGAGGATCGATATAGCGCAGGAAATACCAAGACGAGCCTGCCCACTGGGGCATGGTGTCGGTTTCGCGCTTCGCATCACCCCCGCACTTGGGGCACTTACAATTTACAAAGCTCTCGATCTTGGCAAGCGGAGATTCGCCACCCTCTCCGGGTGCAAAGTTTTCAACTGCGGGCAAGCGAAGCGGCAGCTCCTCATAGGGTACCGCTACCATACCGCATTTCTCACAATGCACGATCGGAATAGGCTCGCCCCAGTAACGCTGACGGTTAAACGCCCAGTCCTTCATCTTATACTGTACGCCCGCCTCGCCAACGCCAAGCTCCTCAAGCTTTTTGATCATCGTAGTAATTGAGGTCTTCTTATCGGTAAGGCCGTTGAGGAAGTCGGAGTTGATCATTTCGCCGTCGCCGGTATACGCCTGCTCCTCTACGTTGCCGCCCTTGATAACCTCAATGATATCAATGCCGAATTTCTTTGCAAACGCAAAATCACGCTCATCGTGCGCGGGCACTGCCATAATGGCACCCGTGCCATAGCCCATCATGACGTAGTCGGAAATATAGATCGGGATCTCCTTACCGGTAATCGGATGTACGGCACAAAGCCCCTCGATCTTAACGCCCGTTTTATCCTTATTCATCTGGGTGCGCTCAAACTCAGTCTTTTTGGCACAAGCCTCACGGTATTCATCAAGTGCTGCCGCATTTTGAATACGGTCGCGGTAGCGATCAAGCACCGGATGCTCGGGTGCCATAACCATAAAGGTCACACCAAAGAGGGTATCGGGGCGGGTGGTATAAATACGCAGCTTTTCCGTGGTGCCGGCAAGCGAGAAATTCACAAAGGCACCCGTGGATTTTCCGATCCAGTTGACCTGCTGCATCTTGACATTCGGCAGATAATCCACATCGTCAAGGCCCTTTAACAGCTTATCGGCATATGCCGTGATGCGCAAATACCAAACGTCCTTGGATTTTTGCACGATATCGCTCTTGCAAATATCGCACTTGCCGCCCTGCGAGTCCTCGTTGGAGAGCACCACCTTACAAGAGGGGCAATAGTTTACCAGTGCCGTGTCGCGGAACACAAGACCCTTTTCAAACATTTTAAGGAATATCCACTGTGTCCAGCGATAGTAGCCCTCCTCGGTGGTATCGACAACGCGCTCCCAGTCAAAGGAAAAGCCCACGCGGCGAAGCTGCTGCGTGAATTTTGCAATATTGGTATCGGTTACCTGACGGGGGTGAATACCCGTTTTGATCGCATAGTTTTCGGTGGGCAAGCCATAGGCATCAAAGCCGATGGGGAACAAAACGTTGTACCCCTCCATGCGGCGCTTGCGGCTCACGACCTCAAGCCCCGAATATGCCTTAATGTGCCCCACGTGCATACCTGCACCGCTGGGATAGGGAAACTCCACAAGCCCGTAAAACTTTTTGCGAGTGTCGTGATCCTCTGCATGGAAAATTCTCGCCTTGTCCCATTTCTCCTGCCATTTCTTTTCAATAGCGGCAAAATCGTATCTCATAGTTACTCCTCGGTTGTTTCTTTATATAATTTATCAAGATTGAAAAACTCACGTGCTTCGCGGTCGAAAATATGCACCATAACGGTACCGTAATCCACGATCTGCCAAGAGCGTGTGCCAACACCGTCGGCATGCAGTGGGTGTACTTCACGCAACGAAAGCTTATATTCAAGCTCATCTGCCAGTGCCTTTACGTGAGGGCCCGACGTACCTGTGGCAAGCACCAGATAATCGGTAATATCACTGCGCCCTTCAACCGACAGGACCGAAACGTTAGAGCCCTTTTTGCTCTCCAAAATGTCGCGGCAGGCAAAGGCTAACTCCTTTGCGGTGGCATCTGCCAAAGAGGGAAGCTTTACTTCCTGTTCCATAATTTCTTCGTTCATATTACATTCCTTTCAAAAGGCTTAATTTCTTCGTGATATTCTCAAGTGCCGCAAGCGTATCCGGGCAAACAAAGGCTCCCTTTGCCTCAAGACCGGCTACCGTTACGGAAAGTGCTGCTTGCATCACTGACCACAAATGGCACTCGCGTGCCGCCATATCCATTTTCTCGGGTGCGGCATCAAAAAACATATTGCGCAGTCGCACGCAATCGCCAAACCTTCTGCCCTCCTCGATGTAATCCGCCAAATACAGCAGTGCCTCCGGCACGGTCATATCCCCATGCCCTGTGGTATGCCAGCGCACTGCCGATAGCAGTGCTTCATCGGCAAAATCGGGGTATTCCCGAGGGATCAAAAGCGATGCCGTGATCGCATGAAAGATCTTGGGCAAGCGCGCCTCATCGGGGCGAAGCGAAATCTCGTGTGCCGCGAGTATTTCCCTTTGCTGCTCCTCGCTGAGCTCCTTTGTAATATCGTGCAAGAGGGCGGCTGCGCGCAGCATACTCTGTGCTTGGGGCACATACAGCGCCGCCAGGCGCGCTGCCATATCCTCTACCCCTTTTGTATGCGAAAAGCGATAGGGGGAAAGCGTGTGCTCCACCCTCTCGCGCAAACGCGAAAGCTGTTCCTTGTCAAAGCAATTATACATAAAGCTTATTTTCCTTAATATAGCGTGCAACGGCAGCAGGCACCACATCATCAATGCTTTCGCCCGCCCTTACGCGGTTGCGTATCTCGGTTGAGGAAATATCCACAAATTCCATAGGTACGCGGCGCACGATCTTGCCGTACTTGGTCAGATACTCTTTATTTTTTGCAACAATGCGTCCCTCAATGATCGGATCATTTTCCCTTCGCATATAAACGGGATAGCAAAGCCTGAAGATCTCCTCCGCCTCACGCCACCGATCCAGTGTGAGCATCATATCGGTGCCCACGAGCAAAAACAGGCGTCTGTCCTCGCCCGTAAGGGCTCGCAGTGTGTCAACGGTATAGCTGGGGCCCTCACGCAGGATCTCCATATCACTGACAAATACGCGCTCCATATTGTCAAACGCCAGCTCGCACATCTTGAGTCGATGCCGCGGATCATCGTTGGCATCAAGCTGCTTGTGTGGGGGCACGGCTGCGGGCATGATATATAACAGATCCAGCTCCATTTGACGGAAAAATTCCTGCGCCGCCTTCACGTGTCCGTTGTGCACGGGCGCAAAGGTGCCGCCGTAAATGCCGATGCGCATGATGCCGTTTATCATAGCTCTATCTTCTTTTTGGTCTTGGATTCGCGATAAAGAATACATTTGGTGCCGATCACCGAAACCACCTCGGCACCCGTTCTTGCCGCTAACTCCTCGGCGGCACCGCGCACGCCGAGATCGCAATTTTCAAGCACGCGGAGCTTAATGAGCTCGCGCGCCTCGAGTGCGTCACCAACGGTAGAAACGAGCGTTTCTGTAATACCGCTTTTGCCAATCTGCATAATGGTATCCATGGTCGATGCCATAGAACGCAGCATCGCGCGTTGTTTACTTGTAAGCATAAATCAGTTCTCCTTTAGGCAAGAATGAATCATCCGTGCAGCAAAAAGCCGCGCAAATGCGCGCACCGCCGCGCCTCTGTGGCTGATGCCGTTCTTTTCCTCACGATCAAGCTCTGCAAAGGTTTTATCAAACGGTGCGTAATAAAACAGCGGATCATAGCCAAAGCCGCCCTCGCCGCGCGGTGCCTTTAAAATTTCACCCGCAACGCGCCCCTCGGCAACGATAGGCTCACTGCCATCGGGAAAGGCACAGGCAAAAACCGTGACAAACGCCGCGGCGCGATCACATTTTCCTTCTAAATTCTTCAGCAAAAGCGCATTGTTTGCGGCATCATCGCCGTGAGCTCCCGCATAACGTGCGGAAAAAACTCCCGGTGCACCGTCAAGCGCCCCCACGCAAAGGCCCGAATCATCCGCCAGCGCGATGTAGCCCTTTGCGGCAACGGCATTTGCTTTAATAAGCGCATTTTCGGCAAACGTAGTGCCGTTTTCCTCAATATCCTCGGTAAAACCAATGTCATCCAGGGATTTTAAAACAATGCTATCACCAAGCTCGGCGCAAAGCAAGCGCTCAAGCTCCGCTAGCTTACCGCGATTGCGGCTGGCAAGCACGACCTCGTATCTTTTCATCATTCAAAGAGTGCGGCAACAAATTCTTCCGCCTCAAACTCCTGCATATCGTTGATCTTTTCTCCAACGCCGATAAACTTAACGGGAAGCCCCAGCTCATGGCGAATGGAAAGCACGATACCGCCCTTGGCCGTACCGTCAAGCTTGTTGAGGATCAATCCCGTGATCTCGGCTGCCTTGCCAAACTCCTTTGCCTGTGAAATGGCATTTTGCCCTGTGGTGGCATCAAGCACCAATAGGTTTTCACGGGTGGCATCGGGCAACTCGCGCGAAATGACACGGTTGATCTTGGCGAGCTCATCCATGAGGTTCTTTTTATTGTGCAATCGCCCTGCCGTATCAACGATCAAAACGTCTGCACCCTTCTTTTTGGTATATTGAATGGCATCGTATACCACTGCGGCAGGATCAGAACCCTCATGCTGCTTCACAATATCCACGCCGGCACGGTCACACCAAACCGAAAGCTGATCGATAGCCGCCGCGCGGAAGGTATCCGCCGCTGCCACCACAACGCTTTTTTTCGCCTGCTTTAGGCGGTTTGAAATTTTACCGATCGAGGTGGTTTTTCCCGCGCCGTTCACACCGATGATCAATACAACGGTTGGTACGGTGTCAAGCTTTAGGGGCTCGCCCTGCCCGATCATATCGGCAAGGATCACACGAAGCGATGCCTTGATATCCTCGGGCTCCTTGAGGCGCCCCTCCTTGATCTCATCGCGCAGGCGATCCAAAATTTCCTCGGTTGCCGAAACACCCACGTCTGCCGTGATCAGCAGCTCCTCAAGCTCCTCGAGCAGCTCCTCATCCACGCGCACAAAGTGCTTGAGCATCGCATCGATCCTGCCAAAAAGCGCCTGCTTTGTTTTGGCAAGACCTTCCTTTAATTTAGTTAAAAATCCCATTCCACTCGTCCCCTTCCTGCTTACCGGAAATAGAATTCACATCAAGCGCGAGCACCTTTGAAATGCCGCGCTCGGGCATCGTCACGCCGTAAAGACGCTGTGCTGCCTCCATGGTGCCGCGACGGTGCGTGATCAGTATAAATTGCGTATCAAGCGAATACCGCTTGATGTATGCGGCAAAGCGTGCCACGTTTACCTCGTCAAGCGCCGCTTCGATCTCATCGAGAATAAAGAAGGGCGTGGGGTTTACCTGCAAAATGGCAAAGAACAAGGCAATGGCAACAAAGGACTGCTCGCCACCCGAAAGCATGGTAAGATTTTTGATGATCTTGCCGGGAGGTGCCGCCTTGATCTCGATACCCGAAGTCAAAACATCCGAAGGGTCAGAGAGCGAGATCTCGGCACTGCCGCCACCAAACAGCTCTGAAAAGGTTCGGTTAAAGTTTTCGTTGATCTGATTAAAGGTGGCAACAAAGGAGGTCTTCATTTCGCCTTCCAGATCGGCAATGATCTTCAACAGGTCGTCGCGCGCGGCGGTCATATCGTCGATCTGCGCCTTCATGGTATCGTAGCGTTCCTTGATCTCCTTGTACTTATTGACCGCATCCAGGTCCACGTTACCAATGGCACGAAGACGGTTGCGGCAGCTGACCTGCAGCTCAACTGCGGCGGCGCGGTCAGCGGCGGTAAGCGCAGGGAACCCAAGCGCTACGGCATCGTTTCGCGTCATTTCATAGTCTTCCCAGAATTTTGCGGCGATCTTGTCCTGCTCCTCACGTAGGGCATTCAGCTTATTCTCGTTTCTGGTATGCGCTTGGAAGATCGTTTGCTGCTCAGTCATTTTATCACGCAGCTTTTCGCTGACAACGGCACGCTTTCTTTCGATATCCATGTTGCCTGTCGTCAACTTCTGGCGGCGTTCGCTCAGCTCGGCAAGCACGCGCTCACCCTCAGCAAAGGTATTGCGATTTGCCTGCTGACGGAGCGTTTCGCTTTGAATACTCTCCTCAAATTCAGCAATACGGGCGTGTTCCGCCTCAATTTCGGCACAAATGGCACCAGCGCGCGCATCGGAATCGGCAATATAGAGCTCAACGGTTTCAATATCCTTGCGCACGGCACTGATCTTGATGTAAAGCTCTGTCATCTCCTGCTCTACTGCGCTCTTGTGATCCAAAAGGCCATTGCGCTCCACATCCTTTTCGGCACGAAGTGCACTGATCTCCTCGATCTGGCGCCGAAGTGCTTGCTCCTGCTTGGCAAGACGGGCCAATTCGTCGTCATAGCCCGCACGCTGCAATGTAAGTGCTTCAAAATCGGCGTGCAGCTTTTCGATCAAAGCCTCATTTGCTTCATACTTAGCACGGCACTGTGCCGCCTCGCCTGCCTCCGCACTTTGCAGTGCAAAGAGCAACGATTGGCGGTTTGCCTCATCATCACGCTCAACCCCAAGTGACTTGATCTCATCCTCAAGCCCGGCGCGACGTGCCGACAGATCCGAAAGCTTTGCGGTGTATACCTTTAGCTTTTCACCAAGCTCCTCGATCTGACCCGTACGGGAAAGTACACCTGCCTTTTGCTTTACCGATCCGCCCGTAAAGGAGCCGCCGGCATTAATGACCTGCCCGTCAAGCGTAACCGCTTTGACGCGGAACTTTGTCTTTTTCGCCATTTCGGTGGCAGTATCAAGATCCTCAAACACAACGGTTCTGCCAAGGAGCGAGGATACGACCTCATAAAACTTGTCCTCACAGCCAACGAGCTCGGAGGCAATGCCAACGTAACCGCGGCATTCTGCCGCCTGCTCCATTTCGGCGGTAACGGTAAGCCCGCGCATTGAGGAAAGGGGGAAGAAGGTGGCTCTGCCTGCCTCTGCACGCTTAAGGGCTAGCATGGCGGCCTTTGCCACGCTCTCATCCTCTACCACAATGTGCTGTAGATTGGCACCGAGTGCCGTTTCCATGGCGACCACATATTTTTTATCCACCGAAATGACCTTGGAAAGGGGGCCGTAAATTTTGCCGCACCTTCTGCCGTCCTTATCGGTGATCCTGCCGTTTGCATACGCATCCATAACGTAACGCACGCTATTGCTATAGCCCTCAAAATGCTCCTCCATAGCACGGAATGCCTCCATGCGCTGACGGGCAATATCGGACTGCACCTTATAGTCGGCTTCTTCCTCACTGACCTCATGGAGCTCCTCGGTAAGCTCGCGCACGCGCGCATCCAACGAGGAGAGCCTTGCGCTTGCCTCATCGATCTCACGCTGATAGCCCGAAGCTGCCTTTTCCTTCTCGGCGCACTGTGCCGCAAGCGTTTCGGAGATCTTACGGTACTCCTCGATCTCGGCGGTCATGGCTTCGTTTTTATCACTATCGGTGATCTTATTGTTTTCAAGGACCTTGCGGCGCACGGTAATATCCGCGACCTCGGTTTCACGCTCACTCACGTCAGCTAAAGCCGTTGCGATCTCACCTGCCAGCTGCAGTGCCATATTGGCAAAGCCCTGCGCCTGTTCAGCCTTGGCGGTATGCGCGGCCTCTAAGGTATTGCGCTCATCTGCAAGCACGGCGAGCTCCGCGCGGCGGCGATCGCCCTCAGTGGCTTCAAGCTGCAGCGCGCGCTCCTTTTCCTGCACGGCACGCTCTGCCGCCTCTATTTTTTCTCTGGTATTGGCAATTTTGGTTGTGGCAACGCTATACTGATTATCTCGCTCGTAGTTTTCCTTTTCCAGAGCGCGGATCCTCTCAAGCACCTCCTCGGCTGCTGCCGTGTTTGCCTGGCTTTCCTCAAACAACCGATCGCTTTGTGCATTATAATCGGCAATCGCCTCCTCGGCAAGGCGCAGATCGTAGGTGCTGTTGCGAAAATTTTCCTCCGCGCGCTCGATCTCGCCGTGCAAACGCTCCGAGTCAAAGAGCCAAAGCTGTACGTCTACCTGCTTTTTGGTTTCATGGAGCTCGATCGCCTTTTTGGCGCGCTCCGCCTCCTTTTCAAGCGGCAGGACCTGCGCCTCTACCTCAGCAAAGATATCGGTCACGCGTGTCATATTTTCCTCAGTGGTCTTTAGCTTACGTTCGGTTTCGTTTTTGCGGTGACGGTATTTTGCAATGCCCGAGGCATCCTCAAAAATACTGCGACGCTCATCGGATTTGCGGGAAATGATCTCCGCGATCTTACCCTGCCCGATGATAGAATAGCCGTCACGGCCAACGCCTGTATTCATGAACAGCTCGTAAATATCACGCAGACGGCAGGCACGGCGGTTGATATAATATTCACTCTCACCCGCGCGGTAATAGCGACGGGTAACGGTAACCTCGTCGCCGGGATAATCCAGCTTGTTTTCCTCGTCGGTGTTGTCAAAGGTCACCGATACCTCGGCAAAGCCCATGGGACGGCGGCTATCCGCGCCGCCGAAGATGATATCTTCCATTTTAGAGCCACGAAGGCTTTTGGAGGAAATTTCACCCAGCACCCAACGCATAGCATCGGAAATGTTAGACTTACCGCTACCGTTGGGGCCCACGATCACCGTGGTACCACGCTCGAAATTCAACTTTGTTTTGTCGGGAAAGGACTTAAAGCCCTGTAATTCAAGAGATTTGAGATACAAGAGCCACGCCTCCTTTCTACTAAAATATAACTTAATAATTTATTATAACGCATAATATGTAAATTTGCAAGTGCTTTTTGGCGTTATAAGCGTTTTTTTACAGACTCAAACAAAAATTTACCGCCGCAGGCCAAAAAGCCTGCGGCGGTAGGTGTCGGCGTCGCTGTTTTTGCGACACACTTTATTTTTAACTCAGCGCGGCAAATAGCGCTTGAGAGCTTCGCAGGCAGCGCGCTGCTCCGCCTCCTTTTTGGAGTTTCCCGTGCCCGTACCGAACTCATTGGAATTGATCAGCACGCGCACCGTAAAGCGTTTGGCATTGTCAGGGCCTGTTTCCCCTATCGTTTCATACCGAAGTTCCTCACCCGGCATTTGCTGCACGTATTGCTGAAGCAGGGTCTTGTAATCCTCAAGGGGATGCAGCTCGTTTTGCATTTTGGAAAGCTCTGTCTTCACGAAGGGCAGTACAAATTCCGCTACGCGCGACAGCGACCCACAATCAAGGTATATCGCACCCAGTAGCGCCTCAAAGGCATCCTCAAGGAGCTTTGGTTTCTCGCGCCCGTCCTTCTCTTCGCCCTTGCCAAGCAGAAGATACGTCCCCAGCTCAATTTCTGCGGCATACTCTGCCAGCGCACGCTGGCACACCAAATTTTTACGCAGAACCGTAAGTCGCCCCTCGGGCAGCTCGGGATAAGTATTGTAAAGATAACTGCAAACGGTAAGAGATAACACACTGTCACCGAGAAATTCAAGGCGCTCGTTTGAGCCGATCCTGCCCGTCTTTTGCTCGTTTGCAAACGAGGTGTGCGTGAGTGCACGCACAAGCAACGCTTCATCGGTGAACCGATATCCGATACGTGCTTGAAGTAATGCAATATCCCGTGACACTGTTATCCCCTCTCTTTCTGTTATTTTTGTAAAAACTCGCCCCGTTTAGGCACAACCGACAAGTCCGAACACGATTTTGCCGGACAAATTTAGGTCGTTGCCACGTTAAAATACTCGTGAAACCGCTTGGTTTCACTGTGTTTTTGCCTTGCACCCACCAAAAATTTGTTCCTGCAAAATTCTTCGACCTGTGGTGTGTGAAATATTGAGGAATTTGGGATGCGAAGGACGAAGCGAGGTGCGATCCTTGCAAGGACGACAAATTGCAAGAATCGCAAAGCGATTACTTGCTTGAAGAGATTGCTTTGCAATCCTTCCGATCCGAAAGTCCCGATATTTCGCCATCACAGGCGTGTTCAAACCTGTCGGTTGTGCCTAGGCCTTTTTATTGCTTGCACGCATCAAGCACGAGCGAAAGTGCCTCAAGTGCACGCGCGGAAAGTGCCTCGTTTCGCTTTGCTTTACCACCCTTGACCTTATAGGAAAGGCGCTCCACGATGCCGAAATTTGCGTTCATAGGCAAAAAATCGCCCATGCCGCCGTTTGCCACATAACCTGCCATAGCACCAAGCATGGTATGGCGCGGAAAGGAAAAGGACTCCATGCCGCGCGCACGGCGTGCGGCGTTGATCCCTGCGACAAGCCCCGAACCGGCAGATTCGATATATCCTTCAACGCCCGTCATTTGCCCTGCAAAGAAGAGGTCGGGGCGTGCGAGCGTTGCGTAGGTATCATTCAGAAAGCCGGGAGATTGCAAATAGGTGTTGCGATGCATTACCCCGTATCGCAAAAACGTGGCATTTTCAAGACCCGGGATAAGCGAAAAGACGCGTTTTTGCTCGGGGAACGCCAAATGCGTTTGGAAGCCGACGAGATTATACATCGTCCCCTCTTTATTTTCCTTGCGAAGCTGCACCACGGCGTAGTATTCCTTTCCGACACGTGGATCGATCAGACCCACCGGCTTTAGCGGACCGTAACGGAGCGTATCGTAACCGCGGCGTGCCATGACCTCAACAGGCATACAGCCCTCAAACACCTTTAGCTCTTTTTTGTCAAAGTCCTTAAGCTCCGCCTCTCGCGCATGGGTCAGCTCGTGATAAAACACGTCGTACTGCTCTTTGGTCATAGGGCAGTTGATATAATCGGCATCGCCCTTATCGTACCGAGAGGCAAAAAAGGCAACGTCCATATTGATGCTTGAAAACTCCACGATAGGCGCTACGGCATCAAAGAAATGCAGCCCATTCCCCCCCATAAGTGCCGCGATATCGGCAGCAAGCGGATCGGTAGTAAGCGGCCCTGTGGCAACAACGGTAACACTGTCCTGCTCTATGGCAGTGACTTCCCTCTCTTCTACGGTAATCAGCGGATGCGACCTGATACGGTCTGTAATATACGCCGAGAAAAGCTCGCGATCCACCGCCAGTGCCGAGCCTGCCGGCACGCGCGTGGCATCCGCTGCCTCAAGCACAAGCGAGCCAACGCGGCGCATCTCCTCCTTTAAAAGCCCTACGGCATTGGAGAGCGCATCGGATCTAAGAGAGTTGGAACAGCAGAGCTCCGCAAAGCCGTCACTGTGATGCGCGGGCGTTTTCTTACTCGGCTTCATTTCGATGAGCGTGACGGGCACGCCGCGCGTAGCGATCTGCCACGCGGCTTCACACCCCGCAAGCCCTGCACCGAGCACACGCACACGGGGTGTACTCATGCCTCACTCACCGTACTGTCCTGCGTATCCTCTGTTTCACAGCGATAGCCGCAGTCCTTGTCATGACAAACGAGAAGTGCTTTGCCTTTTTTGCGGAAGAGCATCTTGCCGCAATTGGGGCAATTCTTTGCTACGGGCATATCCCAAGAGGAAAAATCACATTCGGGATAGCGCTCACAGCTATAAAACACCGTTTTATTGCGCCCTGTTTTGATCAGGATCTTCGATTGGCACTTAGGGCATGCCACGTCAAGCTCCTTGGTCTTTTGCTTCGTAAAATTGCAAGCAGGATATCGCGAGCAAGCGAAAAAGGTGCCGTAACGGCCTGTGCGCTGTACCATATCCGCGCCGCAAGCCTCACATTTGAAATCTGCCACAACGGGTGCTTTTTTCTCTTCCTTTTGCACCGTTTCCTGCGGCTTTTCCGCTTCAAGGGGCTTGGTGTTCTTGCAGGTGGGATAATTGGGGCAAGCGGCAAACTTGCCGTATCTGCCGTTTTTGATCACCATTTTGGCACCGCACTTATCGCACACGATATCGGTTTCCTCCACGGGCAAGCGGAAATCTCCCTTGCCAATGGTCTGTTCCGCCGAAGCAAGCTCTCTTGAAAAGCCCTGCCAGAACTTTTCAAGCACTGCCGTCATCTCGGCGTTGCCCTCTTCAATTTCATCAAGCTCGGTTTCCATTTGTGCCGTAAAGGCATAGTCTACAATATCCGAGAAGTTTTCCTTCATCAGCCTTGTGGTCACCTCACCGAGGGGCGTGGGCACAAGCGATTTCCCGTCACGGGTAACGTAATTACGGGACACAATGGTAGTGATAATGGTATTATACGTGCTGGGGCGACCGATGCCCTTTTCATCAAGGAACTTAATAAGCGAAGCCTCGGTGTAGCGCGCGGGCGGCTCGGTGAAGTGACGCTGGGGCATCACGCTTTGTGCCGTAATACCCGTACCCTCCACAAGATCGGGAATGCGCAGATCGCGCTGCTCACCGTGCGCATCTGCACGGGCATCCTCCTCCTCGCTTTCCTCATACACTGCCATATATCCGGGGAAAGCCACGCTATATCCGCTTGCGCGGAAGATATAGCCTGCTGCCTCCAGCTCAAGCGACTGGGTGCTCAGCGTAGCAGACTCCATTTGGCTGGCGACAAAGCGCTCCCAAATGAGCTTATACAGGCGATATTGATCAACGGTAAGATATTTGTGTACCTTTGCGGGCTCAAGTGCAACGTTTGCGGGGCGAATTGCCTCGTGCGCATCCTGTGCCCCTGCACGCGCCTTATAGGTGCGCGGAGTTTTCGGGCAGAACGCCTCGCCGTATTTGGCGGCGATCAGCTCACGCGCAGCGTTTTGTGCCTCAACCGAAACACGCAAGGAGTCGGTACGCATATAGGTAATAAGACCCTGTACGCCACCGTTCTCGGCACCGACATTCACGCCCTCATAAAGCTCCTGCGCCACACGCATAATGCGCTGTGACTGGAACCCAAGCTTGCGCGATGCCTCCTGCTGCATGGTAGAAGTGGTAAAGGGGGGCGCAGGCAGCTTTTGACGGGTGGAACGCTTCACGCTCTTGACCTTAAACTCCTTGTCCGTAACGGCACTGACCACAAATTTTGCACTTGCCTCATCGGGAAGCTTGATCTTGCCGTCCGCGTTGCCGTAAAAGCGAACGGTAAAGCTCTTATCGCCGATTTCCAGCGTAGCATCGATCGTCCAATATTCTTCAGGCACAAAGGCGCGGATCTCCTCCTCACGGTCAACGATAATGCGAGAAGCAACCGACTGTACACGCCCTGCCGAAAGACCGTTTTTCACCGATTTCCAAAGATAGGGGGAAAGCTTATATCCTACAACACGGTCCCAGATACGACGGGTCTGCTGCGCATTGACAAGATTCATATCAATGGCGCGAGGCGACTTGATCGCAGCACGCACCACATCGGGGGTGATCTCATTAAAGGTCACGCGCAGGGTCTTTTCGGGATCAAGCCCAAGCGCTGCGGCAAGGTGCCAGGCAATTGCCTCGCCCTCGCGGTCAGGGTCGGGCGCGAGAAATACTTTCTTTGCGTTTTTTGCCTCGCGGCGGATCTCCTTAATGAGATCTCCCTTGCCGCGAATGTTGATATAATGTGCCTCAAAGCCGTTTTCGATATCCACGCTAAGCGAGCTCTTGGGAAGATCGCGCACATGCCCCTTCGAGGCGATTACTTTATAATTTGAGCCAAGATACTTTTTGATTGCAGTCGCCTTTGAAGGCGACTCCACGATCACGAGATTTGCCATGTATAGTTCCTTTCAAAAAAATTACGTTCAAGCATCAAAGGTTTTCTTTTGATATGTCCCACCCGGCATTGAGGAAACGATGCCGAGTATCTCAAACAGCGTCATTGCCGCAACCGCATCTTTTGCGGGCACGCCCACACCAACCAAAAAATCAATGGTAAAGGGGCAATCGGGCAAATTATCATATATACTGCGCTGTGCCGCGGTAAGCGTAGCAAGTGCTTCGGAGGTGAGCGTGGCTTCACGCACAGCATGCGTTTCGTGCTCATCGCGTCGGCGCACCTTCACGCTTTTTTTGTCGGCTGTCTTGCGTGGCGCATTCTCCTTTTCAAAGCGCGCCTCGCTGCCTGCCACATGTAATCCGTGCGCACGCAGCTTTTCGGGTGTAACACCCGTATACTGCATCACGTCAGCGGGGGCTCTCAGCATCGCGGCATCGCGATACAAAAAGCGAAAATGCGAAAGAACATCCTCCGCCGAAAGTGCAATATTTGCGCCCGCGCGCAACAGCAGATTACAGCCTGATGACCGTTCACAGTCCACGTCACCCGGTACGGCAAAAAGAGGTTTCCCCTGCAAGAGTGCATGGCGTGCAGTGATCAGCGCACCGCTTTTCTCATCGCCCTCAACAACGACCACAGCCTCAGACAGAGCACTGATGATACGGTTTCGCACAGGGAAATTCCAAGAGTTTGGCGGCGTGCCCGGCGCATATTCGGTTACGATCGCACCAAATTCCGCGGCCTCTGCGTAAAGGCGCGTGTGATGCTTGGGGTATACGCGGTCAATGCCGCATCCCAGCACCCCTACCGTGGGAGCACCCGCATCGATTGCCGCCGCAGCGGCAACACCGTCAACGCCCTCGGCAAGACCGCTGACCACAACTGCGCCTGCGGCGGCAAGCTCAAAGGATAGTTTATACGCCACGCGCTCGCCATATGCATCGGCTTTACGCATGCCGACCACCCCGACAAACGGACATTTGCCAAGGCTCGGTATATTGCCAAGACAATAGAGCACGGCGGGTGGCTCTGCAATAGCCATAAGTGCGGAGGGGTACGACGCCATATCGGGCGTAAGCACCGTCACGCCACGATGATTGCAATACTCAAGAATACGCCTTACTTCCCTTTCATGCTTTTCGTATTTCAGCGCGGCAAGCGCGCCCTTGCCAAGATCGGGTAAAACTGATAGCAGCTCCTCACGATCGGCTTCAAAAATGCGCTCGGGCGTGCCGAAGTGCTCCAAAAGCGGCTTCAGGCGCGCACTGCGCGGCCCGAGGGCAAGCGATAACGCGATCCACGCCGCGCATCTTTCGATGTTACTCATTTTAAGCTCCTCTGTAAAGCTCCCACAGGAGCACCGAGGCAGCAACACCTGCATTGAGCGATTCAACGCCCGGCTCCATTGGAATATAGATCCTGTCGGTGGCGGCTTCGATGACCGCTTGGGTAAGTCCATGCCCCTCGTTTCCAACCACAACGGCATCGCCCTGTCGCAGCGTTGTTTGTCCAAGCCTTACCGCTTGCGCGCCAAGGGTGGCAGCAAACACACGCGAACGGGTAGCCCAATGGCGCACCGCATCAACAAAATCTCCCGTAATGAAGATATGCTGATGAAAAAGCGTTCCCATTGCCGCACGCAACACACGCGGATTGTAAATATCGGCACAGTCGGCAGAAAGCACCAAGGCATCCACGCCAAATGCACGCGCGGCACGCACAATGGTGCCGAGATTGCCGGGATCGCGCACACTTTCAAGGAAAAGAACACGCGCTGTCGGTGCCGGTGCCAGCTCACGCCATTTATTTATTGTAATGATTTTATGAATTTTGTCAAGACGTTTTGACAGGCACATTACCCCTTCGGGTGATTTTTCCTCGGAAATGCGGTCAAACAGGCTGTCCGGCAGTATCACACTGCGGCATTCTGCGGGAAGCGAGTGCTCACCTGCGGCATCCATGATAGCCTCTACCGCGCTCTCGCGCAGCAGCACTGCCACAAGGGGCAGATCATGTGCAAGTGCTTCCAAAAAAAGCTTTTTGCCGTCAAAGCGAAACAAGCCCTCGGCCTCGCGGTGCTTTCGCTCGGCAAGCTTTGCGGCAAGCACAACAAGCGGATTTTGTCTTGACGTAATGAATTCCTGCGGTTTTTGCACACCGTTTCCCTCCTTTTGATCAAAATTGAGTTAAAAAATCCGGATTTTTGGGGCGGCAAAGCACGCCCTAAAAACAGAGAAAAACCCGGCGCGTAACCGGGTTTTTAACTCAAAGTGCGGCCTTAGCCTGTGCTGCGAGAGCAGCAAAAGCCTGCTTATCCGAAACAGCGAGGTCTGCGAGCATCTTGCGGTTGAGGTCAACACCGGCCTTTTTAAGACCGTGCATCATGGTAGAATAGTTCATACCGTTTACCTTTGCCTCAGCCGAGATACGGGTGATCCAAAGGCTACGGAAATCTCTCTTCTTCATCTTGCGGCCTGCGAATGCATAGTTGCCACTCTTCATTACCTGCTCTTTTGCCATCTTGAAGTGCTTGGATTTTGCACCCCAGTAGCCCTTAGCAGCCTTCAACACCTTATTTCTTCTCTTGCGCGTCATCATCGCGCCCTTAACTCTTGCCATTTTACGATCCTCCGATTATCTTATTTCTGAATGAGTTGACGCGCGGTTGCGGTCATAGCGGGGCTAAGGATAGCGGAAGAACGAAGATGTCTTTTGCGCTTTGCATCCTTGAGTCCGAGGTTGTGGCGATGGTGGCAGTGATTGATCTTTACCTTACCTGTGCCGGTAACGGAAAATCTCTTGGCCGAAGCCTTATGCGTTTTGATTTTTCCCATTTTATTTACTCCTTTAAACGTAATCTTATTTTAGGCGGCACGCGCCGCAAGGGATTTAATTTTTAGCGGGGGTGTTTTTCTGCGGTACAACGATCATGCTAAGGATCCTGCCGTCAAGCACGGGCTTCTTTTCCACGGTGCCAACAGAGGAAACTGCCGCCTCAAAGCGAGTGAGCATCTCGCGGCCAAGCTCCTGATGCGCCATTTCACGGCCCTTGAAGCGAACCACCACGCGCACCTTGTTGCCTGCGGTGAGGAAACGAATGGCGTTACGTGCCTTTGTTTCAAAATCGTGTACATCGATGCGGCAGGAAAGCTGAACCTCCTTCAGTTCCACGACCTGCTGCTTCTTTTTGGCTTCCTTTTCCTTTTTCTCGCGGTCAAAGCGATACTTGCCGTAATCCATAATACGGCAAACGGGGGGCGTTGCCTGCGGTGCGATCAAAACCAGATCAAGCCCGCGATCATAAGCAATCTTCAGTGCGGCGTTGCCGGACATCATGCCGAGTGTTTCTCCGTCGTCACCGATCACACGAACTTCCTTTTCTTTAATTTCTTCGTTGATCAGCAATTCTTTTGAAGCGCTAATAGAACAGTACCTCCATTTCCGGGATTGACCCGGTGAAATAAAAAATCGCGCAAAGCATACGCCCCGCACGACAAAATACACCCAAAAAGGTGACCTATCAACCGAGCGCGCTCCTTGGCGGCAGGGTGAGAACACGGAACGTTCTGCTTCTTTGCCCGATCATTATAGCACGGTGCTTGGTGCTTGTCAAGTGTTTTTTGAAATTTTTCTCTTTTAATTTTTGAGCGATAAATAGAAAAGCGTTCGGAGCTTGCCCAAACGCGCTTCATCAAAAATGCACGGCCGGTAAGAACGTTTGCCCGTGTTGGTGTCATAAGATTGACACTCCGCGCAAAGGTTGACCGCCGTGCACCACGCCCCCTTTTCGAGCGCTTTGTCATTATAACGCATTTTTTCGCGTTTGTAAAGTGTTAAAAACCGACAATTTTTTGACCGAATTTTCGTGAAAATATCCACAAGTAGAAAAAAAGGCATGGCGGCATGCGCTTTTTTGTGGCTTTTGCCGATTTTTGTATTTTTACGTTACGTCAAAATAAAATTCCGACCAAAAAAATTCACAAATTCGCAATCTTTTACCCAAAGCCATGCTCGCCCAAAACGCTCCCTGTGCAGAATCGACAAAAACAAATTTACAATAAATAATATGTTTTTCGCAGAAAACACTGGAAAATGACAAATTTATGTGTTATAATATACTCTATATTATTGTTTATACCCGAAAGGATCCTTCCCCATGGCACAGTACTTTGAAAAGGCAGACAAGCTGACCCTGCCCGTCATACCCCTCGGGGGCATTACAGCTTTTCCTGCAATCCCTGTTAATTTTGAACTGACCGATGATGTATCGATCGCCGCCGCGGATGCCGCCAATGCGACCGATGCCTTCGTATTTCTTATTTCCCTGCAAGCACCCGCCGCAACCGAGCTGACGGCAGATCTGTTTTATAAAACAGGCACCGTAGCAAAGATCAAGCAAAGTGTAAAGACCCCGGACGGCACCATGCGCGTGATCTTGGAGGGATATGCCCGTGCCGACATGCTTGATCTGCACCGTTTTGCAGACTACTACACAGCCTCGGTGCTTGTAAAAACAATCGAGCAGATCAGCACGCCCGATCTGCGTGACGAGGCGATGCTGCGCGAGGGCGCGCGGTTGCTTGATGAAATGAAAAACCTCATACCCACCATTACCGACGATGTGATAAAGACCGCAAAGGAAATAAAATCACCCGGTGCATTTGCGGATTTTGTGGCGGCGAACATACTGGTGCGCGGCGAGGACAAGCAGCTGATACTCGAGGCCTATGATCCCACCGAACGCCTTGAATGCCTGTTGCCACTCATGCAAGAGGAAACCGAGCTTTTGCGCTGTGAAATAGAAATTCATCGCGAGGTGCGCGAGCGTTTGAATCAAAATCAAAAGGAATTTTACTTGCGAGAGCAGCTGCGCACGATCGAAGAAGAGCTTGGCGATGCGGGCGAGAGTGAATTTGATGAGTTTGAGGCACGTATTCGCGCGGCACACATGCCCGAGGAAACCGAGAAAAAGCTTTTAAAGGAGCTTTCCCGTATGGCGAAAACGCCCTTTGGCTCCTCGGAGGCGAGCGTGCTGAGATCTTACCTTGATGTTTGCCTTGAGCTGCCCTGGAACATAAGAACCGAGGATCGCGTAGATATCGAGGCTGCCCAAAAGATCCTCGATGCCGATCACGAGGGCCTCACCAAGGTAAAGGAGCGTATTCTTGAATTTCTTGCGGTACGCAAGCTAAATCCCACACTCGGCAATCAGATCATTTGTCTTGTCGGCCCTCCCGGTGTTGGTAAGACCTCGGTCGCGCAATCGATCGCGCGTGCTATGAACCGCAAGTACGTACGCGTGTCGCTTGGCGGCGTGCGTGACGAGGCGGACATCCGCGGACACCGCAAGACCTATCTTGGCGCAATGCCCGGGCGCATCATCGCGGCACTCACACAGGCGCGCTGCTGCAACCCCCTCATTTTGCTTGACGAGATCGACAAAATGACGCGAAATTCGCACGGCGATCCCTCCTCGGCACTGCTTGAGGTGCTTGACGGTGAGCAGAACAAGCATTTCCGCGATCATTTCACGGAGATCCCCTTTGATCTTTCCGAATGCCTGTTTCTCGCAACGGCAAACACCCTTGAGGGCGTACCGAAGCCCCTCATTGACCGCATGGAGATCATTGAGCTGACCACATACACCAAATCCGAAAAAATGGCGATTGCAAAAAATCATCTCATACCGAAGCAATTAAAGCGCCACGGCCTTGACCGCCGCCGCTTACGCATCACCGATGAGGCGATTTCGGGCATTATTGACGATTATACCCGCGAGGCAGGCGTGAGAAACCTGGAGCGCGAGATCGCGAACATCTGCCGCAAAACCGCAAAGCGCGTGGCATGCGGTGTGCGCGGTCTTACAACCGTCAAAAACGAAACCTTAGAGGAGCTGCTGGGTCCCCGCAAGCTGCCGCGCGAGAAGGCGGAAGGCGAGGATATTTGCGGCGTGGTAAACGGCCTTGCCTATACCGAGGCAGGCGGCGACCTTTTAAAGGTGGAGGCTCTGCCCTTTCCCGGCGACGGCAAGATCGAGCTCACGGGCTCTCTTGGCGACGTAATGAAGGAATCCGCACGCATTGCGGTAAGCTATCTGCGTGCCAATGCAGGTAAATTTGATATTCCTGCCGATTTTTATAAAACATACGATCTGCACATCCACTTCCCCGAGGGTGCTGTACCCAAGGACGGTCCCTCTGCCGGTGCCGCCATGGTAACGGCACTGGTAAGTGCCCTTTCGGGCAAGCCCGTGCGGCACGACATTGCCATGACGGGTGAGGTAACACTGACGGGCAACGTATTGCCCATTGGCGGATTAAAGGAAAAGACCATGGCAGCCGCGATAGCGGGTGTAAAGACCGTTCTTATCCCCGAGGGCAACATGCGCGACATCCCGCTGCTTGATCCCGATGCCGTGGCGGCACTTGAAATTCTGCCCTGCCGCAGTCTTTTTGACGTGCTTGAGCACGCCCTGGTCGGTGGCATTTCCTGCCGTGAGGCTTTGAAGGGTACCGGCCGCGTTTCCTGCCATATTCCCGAAACCGCCAAACAGGCATAAACCCAAGGAGTTTTTATGAATTTACAAAACACAAAGCTTTTTATCAGTGCGGGCGAGATACGCCAGTTTCCCTCTCACCCCGTGCCGCAGATCGCGCTTTCGGGGCGCTCTAACGTGGGGAAAAGCTCACTGATCAACACCGTTCTCGCTCGCAAGTCACTTGCACGTGTCAGCGGTGCGCCCGGCAAGACCATTACCATTAACTTTTACGACGTTGACGGTAAGCTTTTTTTGGTGGATCTGCCCGGCTACGGCTTCGCAAAGCGTCCTCCCGCCGACAAGGCGAAATGGTCGGCACTCACCGACGGATTTTTCACCGCGAACAAAAACATCGATCGGCTTGCGCTGGTATTACAGCTCATCGACCTCAAGGTCGGCCCCACTGCCGACGACGTGATGATGCTGCGCTATCTTGCCGAAGCAGAGCTTCCCTTTGCCGTGATTGCCACCAAAGCGGATAAGCTGAACAAGACCGAACGCGCGGCAGCCCTCGCGCGCCTTGCCGATCACCCCGATATCCCAACCGACACGCCGATCATTCCCTTTTCCTCGCTAAAGGGCGAGGGCAAGGAGGAGGTCTGGCGCATCATTTCCCGCTTTACGGGCGTAAAGGCATAAGCATATGATCAGATTAATTGTTGTCAGACACGGCTATACTGTCACCAACGCCACACGCCGCTACACGGGGCAGCTTGATGCGCCCCTGACTGCCGAGGGCGAGGCACAGGCACAACGCCTTGCGGCCTATCTTGCTACGCACGAAAAAATCGATGCGATCTATGCAAGCGACCTCTCGCGCGCCCTCAACACCGCCGCACCCACCTCGGCACACTTTGGACTTGAGATCACACCGATGCCCGAGCTGCGCGAAATTGACGTGGGTGAGTGGACGGGGATGCCCTTTGAGGAGGTTGACCGCGGCTACAAGGCACACCCACAGCTTCTTGAGGATATAACCTACCCCTACCCCGGTGGCGAATCCTTTTATGATCTTTTTGTGCGTACCGAAAAGGCACTGCAAAAGATCGTTGCCGAAAATGAGGGCAGGACCGTGATGATCGTCACGCACGCAGGGGGCGTACGCTGTATCAGCTGCATGGCGGCAGGTGACTCTTATACCATGGCACGCAAGCATCCCGCGATCGCCAACACCGCCATGGACATCTATCACTATGAAAATGGCAAGCTCACCCAAGTGGCACACGAGGTAAAGGAGCACTTAGAAGCCAAAAAATAAAGAGAGGTTTTCTATGACACGTATCATTTTAGTGCGCCACGGGCGCAGTATGGCAAACGTTGCCGATATTTTTGCCGGCGTTACCGAAACGCCCCTCACCCCCCACGGCAGAGCACAAGCCGAGGCGGTAGCCGACTATCTCTTAGCGCGTGAGCGTATCGACAAGATTTACGCCAGCCCCCTCTCTCGCGCCATGGATACGGTGCGACCGACCGCCGAGCGATTGGGGCTTCCCGTGATACCCGAAGAGGGACTCATCGAGGTGAACGGCGGCCGTTGGGAGGGTCTGTCCTTCACCGAGCTTGCCGAAAAATACCCCGAGGACTTTCACCCTTGGATTTCCGAATCTCCCGTGAACGCCTCTCCGACCGAGGGCGAGAGCACTCGCGAGGTCTATGCCCGTGTGGTTGCCTGCATCAAGCGCATTGCCGAGGAAAATGAGGGCAAGACTGTGCTTGTCGGCTCTCATATGACGCCTGTGCGCGCGCTTCTTGTGGAGGCACTGTTTGGCACGGTAGAGTCCTATACGCGTAAGGTTGCCGTGCCGAATGCCTCGCTTCACATTCTGCGCTACGAAAGCGGCACACTGACCCCCGAAAAAATTTCGATCACCGAGCACCTCGGTGAAGACCTATTATAAAAATCCCGAAAGGACACCCTTATGATCTTACATTCTCACCTTGACACAACCGAGCAGGGACATCTGACCATTGGCGGCATGGATACCGTTGAACTTGCCAAGGAGTTTGGTACACCTGCTTATATCATGGACGAAGCCGTGATCCGCGCGCGCTTTCGTACCTATCTCACTGCCGCACGCACGCATTTCGGCGAAAATGCACTGCCTGCCTTTGCTTCAAAGGCGCTTTGCTTTACTGAGATCTACCGCATTGCCGCCGAGGAAGGGCTTGGCATTGACTGCGTATCTGCCGGCGAGCTTTATACCGCAAAGCGTGCGGGCTTTCCTGCCGAGCGCATCTATTTCCACGGCAACAACAAGACCGATGCCGATCTTACGGGAGCTCTCGAAATGGGCGTTGGCACGATTGTAGTAGATAATACCGATGAGCTTTTGGCACTTGACGCCCTGGCAAAGAAGGTGGGAAAGGTACAGCGCATCTTACTGCGCATTACCCCCGGTATTGACCCCCATACCCACCGCGCGATCTCCACAGGCAACGTGGATTCAAAGTTTGGCAATGCCATTGTAACGGGCGGCGCACTTGAGATCACCAAGCTGGCACTTTCGCTTAACGGCGTGCGCCTTGTAGGCTTTCACTGCCACGTGGGCTCACAAATTTTTGATCTCTCGCCCTTCCGCGATGCGGCAGATATCATGATGCGTTATATCGCCGATGTGAAGCGTGAAACAGGCTTTTCCGCCGAGGAGTTAAATCTTGGCGGCGGCTTTGGCGCGCGCTACACCGATGCCGATCCCACTATGGATTATGCCGATGCCATTGCAAAGATCGCTTCGATCGTGCACAGCAAGGCAAAAGAGGTAGGCGTTGCAATGCCGCGCGTGATCTTAGAGCCCGGACGCTCGCTGGTTGCCGAGGCAGGCATCACACTTTACACCGTAGGCAGTGTGAAGGAGATCCCCGGCTTTAAAAATTATATTTCGGTTGACGGCGGCATGCCGGATAACCCACGCTATGCCCTTTACCAATCGGAATACACGGCTCTGATCGCGAACCGTGCGGGAGAGCCTGCCGATTACCGCGCGACCATAGCGGGCAGATGCTGTGAATCGGGCGACCTGATCGGTGAGGATATGCCCATTCAGCGCGCCGCGCGCGGTGATATTCTCGCCGTGCTTTCAACAGGCGCGTACAACTACTCCATGGCATCGAATTACAATCGCCTCCCCCGCCCGCCCGTGATTTTGGTGCGCGAAGGCAAGGCACGCATTGCCGTGCGGCGCGAGAGCTTTGAGGATCTTGTAAGAAACGACGTTTAACCTCTGTTAGCTGTTTTTAAAAGGAGTCTTTTATGTTTCGTTATATGCTCGGTGGCGGCGATATGCAATCCTATCTGATTGGCATGCTACTCTCGTTACCCATCATTTTTCTTTCCCTGTCGTTGCATGAAACCGCGCACGGCTATGTTGCATGGCGGTTGGGTGATCCCACGGCAAGAAACCTTGGGCGTCTTACCCTCAACCCCGTAAAGCACCTGGATCCCATTGGCTTTCTTTGCATGCTGCTGGCGGGCTTTGGTTGGGCAAACCCTGTACCGATCAACTCACGTTATTTTAAAAAGCCCCGTCGCGACATCGCGCTGGTAGGGCTTTCGGGGCCGCTTTCCAATCTCCTGCTCTCCTTTGTTTTTCTGCTCTTGCTCCGTTTTGTAGGGTTTGGCTGGCTTGCCGAGCTGCCCGTAAAAACCGAGCTGCAATTTAACCTTGTTTATTTTGCTATCCTCTTCCTTTACTACGGCGTTTACATGAACATCACACTGGCAATATTCAATCTGTTGCCCGTGCCCCCACTTGACGGGTCGCGTATTTTCTACGTCTTTTTGCCCCCGCGCCTTTACTACAAGGTCATGCAGCACGAGCGCACGATCACCCTTGTGGTGATGATCCTGCTTTTGACCGGACCTCTTTCCGCGCTCATCAATCTGCTCTCCTCCCTTATCCTGAAGGGCATGTTTGCTTTGGTGGGCATGTCGGGCTTTTTGATCTGACGCTTGCGACAATTTGAAATAAGGAGCTTTTCATGGAAAACATGACCTATAAGCTAACAGATTTCGAGGGGCCCCTTGATCTTCTGCTTGCCTTGATAGAAAAAAATAAAATGAATATCCTTGACATCAAGATCTCGCTTATTTGCGACCAATATCTTGCATTCCTTGCCGAGGCGAGGGAAATGGATATGGATATTGCAACCGACTTCCTCAACATGGCAAGCCAGCTCATGGTGTGGAAAAGCGAAATGCTGATCCCCCACGAGGAGGTGGGAGAAAAGCCTGCGCGATTTGATCTTTCTGACATCTTGGTGCGCCACCAGCACGCCAAGGAGGCTGCACCCAAAATGCATCCGCTTTATGCCTTTTACAGCAACCGCTTTGTCAAGGATACCGACGAGATCTCGCCCGACCGCACCTTTGTTGCCGATCAGAGTCTTGAGGATCTATTGGCGGCGGTACGGCGCATCAATTCCTATCGCGACTCCATGGAGCGCGTAAAAACGGCGTTTGTACCGATGACAAGCAAGCCGATCGTGCCCGTTGAGGGCAAGATCGTGATCATTCTTGACACACTCGAAGCAAAAGGAACCGCCACCCTGCGCGAGCTCCTCATAGATGCCCCCAGCTTAGCAGACCTTATCGCCTCGTTTATGGGCGTGCTGGAGCTGATGAAGGTGCGCAAGATCATCATGGAGGACGTGGAGGGAGATGAGAACTCGGTACACGGAGAGAACACGCGCTTCTTCCTCAATCCCGATGCTCCCATTGACGAGGAGATCGACATCAAAGCGGACTTTTCCACTATCTCTACATAAAGGAGAACAATGAACATGGCTACTGAACCCGAAGTTAATCTGCAACCGATCAAAAATTTGGAAAGCTGTATTGAAGCGGTGGTATTTGCCGCAGGGTATCCCGTGCCTTATCAAAAGCTTGCCGAGGTAACGGGGCTTGGCACGCGCGAGGTGAAGCGTCTTGCCGAGCGTATTGCAAAAAGATATGAGGATGACACACACGGCATTATGCTTCTGTGCTTTAAGGACACCTGTCAGTTCTGCACCAAGGAGCAGTACGGTGCTTATATCCGCGAGGCACTCTCCATTCGTCGCGGCGGCAATCTCTCGGGCTCCTCTATGGAGGTGCTTGCCATTGTTGCCTACAATCAGCCCGTTACGCGCGCCTTTATTGATGCGGTGCGCGGTGTTGACAGCAACTATGCGGTAAACTCCCTCATTGACAAGGAGCTGATCGTTTCGGTGGGTCGCCTCGATGCGCCGGGTCGCCCTGTGCTTTACGGCACTACCGATAAGTTCTTGCGTGTATTTGGTCTGACTACACTTGACGACCTGCCCAAAACCGAAATCAATCTCCCTGCCGCAAGACCCGGTGAGCAGCTTTCCATTGCCGCGGAGGAAATGAACGGCGAGAGCACCGCCGCAAATGCCGACGGCATGACGGCTTCAGCCACCGAAACCGCGCCAGAGGAATAAGACATAAAGGAAACGATCATCAAAAGGAGGTGAGCATATGCCAATACCCTTGATCGTGCTGCTTGCGATCCTGCTTTTTTTACTGCTGCTCGCCACCCTGCGTGTGCGCTTTATTTTGCTCTGCCGTGAAGCGGTGGTGCTAAAGCTACGTATCCTCTTCTTTTCGATCACGCTCTTTCCCAAAAAGAGCAAGCCGATCAACCCAAGGGATTACACAACATCCAAAATCAGCAAACGGCAAAGGCGATTGGTCCGCAAAGCAAAAAAGAAGGAAAGGCGCGCTCTGAAAAAGGCAGCCAAACGCAAAAAAAAGAGCAGTACCGCAAACGGTGCCGCGGCGAGCGCAACGCCTGCTTTGCGCGAAAAGATCGTGCTGGTGCGTGCATTGGTGGCGGCTCTGTTCCGCAAAACCAGCAAGCATCTGCACCTGCGTGCCGCGCGGCTGCACATTCGTGTTGCAACGGGAGATGCCGCCACCACAGCGATCCTTTACGGTGCGGTATCCGCCTCGCTTTCCTATCTCTTGGCGGTGCTTGACCGCACGGTAAATCTTAGAACAAAGCCACACGACATCAGCGTTTTTGCAGACTATCTCTCGGAAAGATCAAGTGCTGACGTCAAGCTCGTATTTTCCATGCGCGTAACAGGTGCGCTATCACTGCTTTTTTCGCTGATGCTTACCTTTGTCAAGGAAAAGCGCGCGGCGCATCGCAAAGGCAAAAAGCAATAAACGTATAAAACCAACGATACTATATAAGGATCTGGCACTCGACAGATCAAGAAAGGAGCCCTTACAATGGCTGAACAAAACGAAAACAAAATGCAGGAAATGATCCGCACATCTCTGGAGAGCATCCGTGCCATGGTTGATGCCAATACCGTTGTCGGTACACCGATCGAAACGCCCTCGGGCACCACGATCATTCCCGTTTCCAAGATCTCGGTCGGCTATGCCTCGGGCGGCACCGACACCAGCTCCAAAAAGGAGGCAACGGCAAAGGTGCTGTTTGCGGGCGGCGGCGGCACGGGTCTTTCGGTACAGCCCGTTTGCTTTATCGCCGTAGATGCCACGGGCAACGTAGAGGTTTTGCCGCTTGGTGGCAACGGGGAGAGCGACACCATTGAAAAGATCGCGGGCATTATTGAAAGAACTCCCGATATCATTGCGCGCGTAAAGGCAATTTTCCCTAAAAAGAAGAACAAAAAGGAAAACGATGCGGCTGTTGATGACATAGTCAAGGCAGCCGCCGAGAAGGTTGCCGAGGCAACTGATGCGGCCGAAAAGGCAGAATAAATCGGCATATTGAAAAGCGCAGCTCCATATAGTCAAGTAGAACGATAAGGAGGTGTGCCATGCCCCGTTTTTTGCGTGTTTCGGTATTGCTGATCGCGTTGCTGCTCTTGCTGCTTGCTGCCCTGCCCGCTTTCGGCACAAATGAGCGCGAGGTTGCGCTCACGCTTCCCCCGCCTACCTCTGCCGCGCCCACCGTTTCGGCGGCGTGTGCCGCACTGCTTGACCCTGTAAGCGGTTGTTTTTTACTGTCGAAGAATGCCGACGAGCGTCGCCCCATGGCAAGCACCACCAAGATCATGACAGCGTTCGTGGTTTTGGCGCACTGCGATCTTAACGCTACCGTAACGGTACCGAGAGAGGCGGTTGGCGTGGAGGGCTCCTCGATCTATCTTTTTGAAAATGAGGAGATCACCGTAGAAACACTGCTGTATGCACTGCTTCTCAATTCCGCAAACGATGCCGCTGTGGCGCTGGCCGTTCACGCGGCGGGCAGTGTTGCGGCATTTGCCGATCTCATGAACGAGAAAGCTGCCGATATGGGGCTGAAAAACACGCATTTCACCAATCCGCACGGGCTTTACGATGAAGCACATTACACCACCGCGCGGGAGCTGGCGCTGATCACCGCGGCAGCAATGGAAAACGAGGTCTTTGCTAAGATCGTGGCAACAAAACGCTACTCGGTGCCGCAAAACGGCACAGATGCCACAAGACTGTTTCTCAATCATAATCGTCTGCTACGCACCTATGAGGGTGCGGTCGGCGTGAAAACAGGCTTTACCAAAAAAAGCGGCAGATGCCTGGTGAGTGCCGCCAACCAAAACGGCCTCACACTGATTGCCGTGACCTTAAATGCCCCGAGCGACTGGCAGGATCATGCCGCCATGCTCGATTGGGGCTTTGGTGAGTATGAGGGCTTTTGCCCCACGCCCGAAGCGGTGACCCTGCCCGTTGTGGGCGGCGTTGCCACAACGGTCACGCTTCAACCCGATAACATCCTTGCCCTCACGCTTCCGCGTGCACACGAAAAGATCACTTGCACAGTAGAAGCACCGCGCTTTTTGTTTGCGGGCTTTGGGGCTGGCGAGGAAGTAGGAAAGCTGGTCTACCGCATGGACGGCAAGGTGATCGGCACTGTTTCGCTCAAAACGGCAAGCGGCGTAGAAAAGTCAAGGCTGCACCGCACATTTTTTCAAAAGCTACAGGACATTTTTATTAAATAAAGGAGTGCCGCATGGAAAACAAGACCCTGCGATTGCAAAAATATTTTACCGATTGCGGTGTGCTTTCCCGCCGTGCGGCGGAGGCGGAGATCCGCCAAGGGCGTGTAACGGTTAACGGCGCGGTTGCCACCGTCGGTCAGCAGATCGATCCCGAGGTCGATGCGGTCGTTTGGCGCGGCAACAGGATCCGCCCCACCGCTACCGCGCATCATTATATTTTATTAAACAAGCCGCGCGGATTTGTGACCACCCTCTCGGACGAAAAAGGCAGAAAAACCGTTGCTGATCTCGTTGCCGATATTGGCGTGCGGCTCTACCCCGTGGGGCGACTGGATATGGATTCCGACGGTCTAATTTTGATGACCGATGACGGTGAGCTGACCAATCGCCTTACCCACCCCCGTCACGAGATCCCAAAGCTCTATCACGTAACGGTAAAGGGTCCTGTCAAGGAAGATACCCTTTCACGGCTTCGCGCGCCCTTCGTGCTTGACGGCTACCGCACCCTGCCTGTACAGGTAGAGGTTATTGGCAGCGAGGGGAACGACACGCGCCTGCGCTTTTCGCTTTATGAGGGCAGAAACCGCCAGATCCGCCGCATGTGCGAGGAGGTTGGTCTGAGGATCCTGCGCCTGACACGCGTAGCGATCGGCGAGCTTAAGCTGGGAAATTTGAAGGAAGGCACCTACCGCCACCTGACCGCAGCCGAGGTAGCCTATCTGAGGGGACAGAAAACGACATAAAAACACATCCGTGTGCTATCCATACAGTACAGCGAGGAGCGAACTCAAACCGAGTTTACTCCTCGCTGTATTTTTGTCCACCTTGCGAACGGTGGGTGTTTTTATCAAAGAAAATCGAATTTCGGAATAAACTGGTAATTTTTACCAAAGATTTGACCCAAACTTTGGGCTATATTTTTTGTTGGAAATACTTGTATATTTTGGTAAAATATGGTAACATATGAATGTACAAAAAAACACTTGAATGCGGAGGTTTCAACAATGGAATACAACAAGAAAATACTGATTGCCGATGAAAGCGCACAGGAGCGACAAATTTTGCGCGAAACACTGGGGCGTGCGGGATGGCGTTTTATCGATGAAGCAACAAACGGTGAGGAAGCACTCGCTAAGCTCACACGCAACCACTACGATGCGGCACTCATTGACATGATGCTCACACGCCTTGACGGCATCGGCGTGCTGCGCAGCTATAAGGCAAGCACCACCGATACAAACCCACCTGCTTTTTTGGTCGTTTCTCCCGTTGCGGGTCAGACCATGATCGCCGAGGCGGTAGCGGCAGGTGCCGACCTTTGCCTGATGAAGCCCTTTGATTCAAAAAGCCTTTGTGAGCATTTGCGCCGTCTGCTGGAATCGCGCGGCACGGCCATGAACAGCACTCCCGCCAAAGGCGCAGAAGGGATCCCCGATATCGAAACACAAGTGACCAAGATCATACATCAAATCGGCGTGCCCGCACATATCAAGGGCTACCAATACCTCCGCACCGCCATACTTTTAACCATTCAGGACAGTGACATCATCAACTCGGTGACAAAGGTCCTCTACCCTTCCGTGGCGAAGAAATACCAAACGACCACATCCCGCGTAGAGCGTGCCATTCGCCACGCCATTGAGGTCGCGTGGGACCGCGGCGACGTGGATACGCTCAACTCCTACTTTGGCTACACCATTCAAAACAACAGAGGAAAGCCCACAAATTCGGAGTTTATTGCCATGATCGCGGATAATTTAAGGCTGAAATACAAGTTAAACTAACAAGCAAAAAGAGGGGCGCAAAACCCCTCTTATATAATACTATTCAGACTGAGCCAATTGCTACCCCAGGACGGGATAACTATCGGCTCCATGAGCATTATACACTATTATTTTACGCTTGTCCAGCACTTTTATATCTTCTAACGTAATTCAAATGTAATGTTACAATAATAATTTTGTCAAATCCTCAAACTTTATTGACAAATCGGCAGAAATATAGTAAAATATACTCGTCACACGAATTGAATATTTTTAACCAATAACGGGAAAATACTTTTGGTAAAAAGTGTTTTCTCTCTTTTCTCAATCCGTTATTGGTGAGCAATTCGTGTGACAACAATTGTGAGGGAAGCATTTTTTCGGTGCGTTCCTTTTGGGGCGCACTTTTTTATATGCTGATAGGAGGTTATATCGGAGCATATCTTAGCAGGTACGCCAATCCGCGGTGCTTTTTTACTCGGGTATATACTCGATAATATCCTCGATCTTACAATCGAGCGCGGCACAGAGTTTGTTCAGGGTTTTGGTTTCGATATTGTCGTTCGCCTTGAGGCGTCGCACAGTCTTACTGTCAATACCGCATTTTTCGCGCAGCCAATAGGTCGTAACGCCCTTTTCGCGCATCGTTTCAAACAGTTTATCAAATACAATCATATTGCGGCCCTGTTCTGTTTTTATTTCGGGAAATTATCGCATTAGATTTTCTGCTAATTTTTCAAGCAAGCTTTGGTTTTCGGGAGTTAGGCGCGCATATTTTTCCATAAACCCAACCGCTTCCCAATCGGCACGGCTGCCGCGCAAAATATAGTCTGCACTGGCATCAAGGACGTTGCAAAGCTTTACTAAATTTTCGGGGTGGATCGCTTTTTTTCCAAGCTCTACGTTTGAGATCATTTGAACGGATACCTCCATACGCTCGGCAAGTGCTTCCTGCGTAAGGCCCAGCTCCTTGCGGCGTGCATTGACCCTTGTGCCAATTTCCTTTAGCAATTTTTCGTCACCCATGGTTTCCTCCACAACATCTATTGTAATAATTATATACGCTGTGGATGAAAAAATTAACACCTCATGGATTGGCAAAACACAACCATGGTTATATAATAATTAATAGCAATCATCTTAAAAAACTTGGAGAACAAAATGGAACTATATAAGGATATCCTCTGCACGCTTTTACAAAGCAACACCGTTGAGGTACGCTTCCCCGATCTCGCGCTTTCTACTGATTATTTCGGCACCGTTTGCTACCGTACACTCCAAAAGATCAAGGCAGTGATCGAGGATAATACCCTTGACGATCCCGAATGCTTTGAAAAAATCGAGGAGATCATGCAAATTTTTGAGGAGATTTCGGGCAAGCTACCTCATCGCCACGATTTTGGATAAAGCCTATAAAAGATCCACCGCAAAATTCTTGCGGTGGATCTTCTTTATGCAATCAATAATAAAACGCGTGGTTGCCGATCTTGCCAAAGTAGGCGCGGTTTTTACTTGCCCAGCTGCCGGGTGCTTTTGTGGGATTTACAAAATACAGGATCCCCGTACTCACGGTATAGCCCTCAAGGCAGATCTTGGCGGCGATAATACTCTCCTCGGTGGGAGTCTGATAGACCGTACCGTTGGCGGCAGGGGTAAACTGCACGCCATACTTCTTATCAAAGATTACGCTATAAATGGTATTCGGAAATGCGCTATCTTGCACGCGGTTGAGGATCACGTTTCCCACAGCGATCTTACCGCGCAGGGGCTCTCCCTTAGCCTCGGCACTGATAATGCGCGAAAGCCACAAGACCTCGTCACTTCTGTAATAGCTACTGCCCGCGGCGATACCGCCGCTACCGCGCGTGACGGCAAAGCCGCCAAGCGTGTCACTCCATTTGATGCCTGCACCAAATGCGCGGTACAGCTGCATAATGGGGGCATACATTGTGCCGTTTTTCATAAAAACAGGTTGATCATAGTAAAGATACCTGCCGTTGGCAACGATATAGCTGCTCCCGTCAGCACAGATAAGTGTTAACGCACTCGTCTTAACGGTCAGCGTGCGCGTATCCGCATTGTATGTAACGGATGCCGAGGGATCTAAATCCGTAGCAAATTTGCGAATCCCCACATACGTGGTATTATTTTTCACTTGAACACTCCCCGAAAACGGCACGCCGTCTACCGTAACATGCACAGGTGAGGATGCCGCTGCTGTTAGCGGTATCACGGAAAGCAAAGAAAATGCGACCAAAAGGGCTGCTATGAATCTCTTCAAAAATACGTCCTTTCTTGTCTGCTAGCAAACGACTGTGATTGTAAAATCGCGACAATTTACACTTTTATTGTACCATATGGAAGGAAACAAATCAAGGAACAATATCTGGTAAACACCAACCGCCCCGACGGCAAGCCGTCGGGGCGGTTGATAGTTCATGCAATTAAACAGACTGCGTTTGTTTTGCCTTGTCGCCGTTGGGTTGATACAGCGGTGTGGCGTTTTTGAGCAATGCCTCGGTTTTGGCAAAAACCGCATCGGCTACCGCGCCAAGCTTTTTTTTCATATGTAAAAAACGCTTATAATCTGCGCGTTTTGCCTCGTGCAGATCGCTGCCGAGTGCCACTACCTTACCCTCGCGCATAAGCTCGACATAACGCTTGAAATTCTTAAAGGGCGCAAATGCCTCGGCATTGACCTGTGCCAAAACGCCTTTATCAAGCAAGGGCTCTACATTTTCAAGATCGTAGCGATTGATGTGTGCAAGAACAGGTACAAGACCGCGCGCTTTCACCCCAAGCACGGTATTGATCAGTGCCTCGCTCCAACGTCTAAAGGGCATTTCAAGCAAAATAACGTTCGTGCCCGAAACAGCAAGGCTTTCGAGGTCCTTCATTTTATGTAACCCCTCGCAAACAAGCACCTCTGCCGCGGGGTACACAATGGGCAGCTCCTGCAAGGAGAGCTTTTCGCGCATGGCATCAAGCGCCCCTTCTCTGCCCGCGAGGAAGGAAGCGATGCTATCCTCATTCGGGTAAAAATGTGGGGTCGCCACGACGGCATCGGTGCCCGCATCCTTTATCAGCCTTAATTGCTCCTGTGCCATGGCAGAGCTGTGACAGCCATGGTCACAGCGCGGCAAAATATGTGCATGAAAATCAATAACCATAAGCACGCTCCCGTTTCTTTCGTTGCTTTTATTGTAACACAGCGCGAGTGTGCTTGTCAACGCCAAGCCGCACGCGGAGTACGGAAATTTATACAAACAAATTTATAAAAACACTGGAAATGCCTTAAATAATATGATATACTGAAAATAATCATTAAAAGGAGGCGGCTATGGTTAGCAAGAAGCAGCGTTTGACGTTTGAGCATCCTCAGGATGCCTATCGCCCCATTTACTATTTTGATCTTCCCGCGCCCAATGCCGCAAACATTGACGCGCATATTATAGCAGGTGTTGATGCCTGCCTTACTGCCGGATGCGGCACGCTGATCCCACGGCTCCCCGAAAACACCGTGCTGCAAAGCACGGATGACGTGAACGCCGTGCGCCACATGTATCAAACACTTTTGGAGCATGCCGCCAAAAAAGAGTTAAAGGTTGGATTTTCGCTTGATTTTGCCTTTGAACGCTTTATCATTGGCAGATTGGATGATGTTGGCGAAGAAGGCTTGCACGCAAAGCTGCTTGAATGCAAGGAATATATTTGTCGCGCCGAGGAGCAGCTTTGTCGCCACTTGCAGGAGGGCGAGCTACTTTCCCTGGTTGCCTACTCCGAATCCTACGGAGAGGTAATAGATCTGCGCCCCTTTGTTAAGGAGGGCAAGCTCTGTTGGCAGGTGCCGCACGGGAACTGGGTGGTACGGGAATACCGCGCCCTTGAGGAGCCCGACTGTCGCCGTGCCAATTATCTCTCCTATGATGCCTCTTATCGCTATATTGAGCTTTCCTTTGGCTTGTTTTCCGAGGTCTTGACTCCCTACATCGGCAATACGCTCACCACGCTTGCCTATTCGGAAATTGGCTTTCACGGCAAAAATCGCCGCGATTGGGACATCTCCTTCAACGCCTTGTTTTTGGAGCGCTTTGGGCTTGATCCGGCGCCCCTTTACCCCGCACTCTTTGGCTATGCGGGAAAGGATACCGTACACTACAAGGCAATGCTCATGACGGTGCGTGCCTCTATGCTTGAGCAAGGCATTATAAAGGCATTGCAGGATTTCGCCGCCAAGGTAGGACTCACCACCTTTGGCAATCTCTCAGAGCCGAAGCTGACGACCTGCTCGTTTACGACGGGTGATGCGATGCTTTGCAACGCTTATTCTCCCTGTGCACTCCTTGACAAAGCCTATCTTTACGGCACAAACTCCATAAAGATCGCTGCGGGTGCCGCCTATAATTTTGACGTAGAAAATATCAACGGCGAGCTCTTTCGAGGCTACAGGCGCCATGACCGCACGCAGCTGCTGAAGGATGCAATGAACGCCTTTGCACGCGGCGTAAACAATGCGGCACTTCACCTGCCGCACGAGCTCATGGAAAACAGCGATTTCTGCGACTATGTCACGCGCGTGCAAGCCATGCTGCGCGGTGGCAGACATGTATCGGATATTGCACTTCTCTACCCCATTTACGATCTCCACAGCAAATTGACGCTGTATTCCTATCCCGCCAAGGGCTATGAATACCCCGAAACACCTGCAGATTCGGATTACATGACACTGATCAACGCCATTTCCTTTTATGCCGGGCATGATCTGACGGTGCTGCACCCCAACACCGTGGCTACAAAGTGTAGCACCGAGGGCGGTGTAATTTACCTTGACAACAAAATCAACCGTGAAAAATTTCGCATTGCGGTGCTCCCTGCTGCCAATATCATCAGCCTTCAAAACCTGCGCTTGCTGAAAAAGTTTTATGATGAGGGCGGAAAAATTCTTGCTACCGGCGTTTTGCCGACCCTTGCATTTGAATATGACAAGGAGGGCAAAAACGATGCTGAGGTCTGCCGCCTGACACGTGAAATATTTGGCGAGGATGCTACCAGCAATCGCGTGCTGCGCCGCTACTGCCACAATAAAAACGATGCCGGTGGCGAAGCTATATTCCTTTACTTTAACGCCACTGCCGTGGACGGCACACACATGACGAAAAGCTCGGTGGTAAACCGAGCACTCAACTCCTTCCAAATTCCCTTTGACGTGTATCTGCCCGGCATGGCACGCTTTGAGGGTACGGGGGCACTCAACGCCATTTATCCCGAATTTCACAATGTAGGGCTTGACCGTTCCTTCCCCGACGGCGGCATGTTCCAGCACATACACAAGCGCCATGGCTGTGACGACGTTTATTACTTTGCCAACGGCACTGACGTAACCTACAATCACCACCTGCTGCTGCGCGGTGCACACGACGTTGACGAATGGAATCCCCATACCGGCGAAATTCGCCCACGCGCCGAAAAATTTATCTCCTACCTTGGCGAGGTATATACTGACCTGCGCTTAACGCTCCCCGCACACACCTCAACGTTTTTTGTAACCACGCCCGTGGAGGTGCCCACAGAGGAGTTGCCCGTGATCACCTCGATCGACAGCTTGGAAAGCGATCACGCGATGCACACCTCGGAGTTTTAAGCCATTTGATTTTATACAATTTCAGAAAGGAATACAATTATGAAAAAACGGTTTGGCGTTATGCTTGATATGTCAAGAAACGCAGTGATGAAGCCAGATGAGGTGAAAAAATTCGCCGATACGATCAAAAAGCTTGGCTACAATATGATCCACCTCTACACCGAGGACACCTATGAGGTGCCCGGCGAGCCTTATTTCGGCTATCTGCGCGGCAGATATTCGCAGGCGGAGCTAAAGGACATTGTTGCATATTGCGACTCGATCGACGTTGAGGTCATTCCCTGCATCCAAACGCTCGCGCACCTCAATCAGCTCTTTTACTGGAAGCCCTATGCCGCGATCAACGACACCGACGATATTCTAATGGTGGGTGACGAGCGCACCTACCAGCTGATCGAAAATATGTTAAAGAGCGTGAAGGAATGCTTTACCTCAAACGTCGTCAACATCGGCATAGACGAGGCGCACATGGTGGGACTTGGTAAGTACCTTGATAAAAACGGCTTTGAAAACCGCTTCTCTATCATCCGCCGCCACCTTGACCGCGTGCTGGAGCTGACAAAGAAATACGATCTTAAGCCCATTATGTGGTCGGATATGTTCTTCCGCCTTGGCAACAAGGGTACATATTTTACCAACGATCGCTCGGTCATCACCGATGAGATCGTTGCCGCTTGTCCCGAGGGGGTTGAGCAGGTCTATTGGGATTACTATACCCAGACCAAGGACCGCTACGACGCCATGCTTGATATGCACGAGCGCTTCCCCGGCAAGACCTGGTTTGCGGGTGGTGCCTGGACTTGGGTAAGCTATGCCTCAAACAACGCCTTCTCGATCAAAACAATGTCCCTGGCAGCGCAATCCTGTAAGGAGCACGGCGTGGATAACGTAATGATGACGATGTGGGGCGACAACGGCAAGCTCTGCTCCTTCTATACCGTCCTCCCCTCGCTTTACGCCATTCGCCGCATCTACGACGGTGTTACAGATATGGATGTGATCAAAAAAGAATTTGGCGAGATCACAGGCGAGGATTTCGACGCGATGATGCTCTTTGATATCCCCGTAGACTTCGGCAATCTCAAATTGGATCACACCTACCCCCACATGTATATGCTCTACAGCGACCCCTTCCTTGGTGCAGTTGATGCCAGCATCAAAAAGAGCTACAAGAATGAATATTTAGCAATAGCTGACAAGCTGGCAGCAGCCGCCAAGACAAGCCAATACAAGTACCTATTTGAAAATGCCGAAACGCTTTGCCGCGCGCTGGCTCTCAAGCATGACCTTGGTGTGCGTACCCGTGCCGCCTACAAGGCAGGCGACCGCGAGGCACTCGCCGCCATTGCCGACGATTACACCGCTACGATCAAAGCCGTGGAAACGTTTGAAGCGGCATTCCGCAAAATGTGGCTGACCGAGAACAAGCCCAACGGCCTTGAGGTTTGCGAGCTGCGCCACGGCGGTCTCTTGCTGCGCCTCAAAAACTGCCGCGATCGCCTTCTTGCTTACCTTGCCGGTGACAAGACCGCCGTTGCAGAGCTTGACGAGGAGCTGCTTCCTTACCGCGGACACGGCTATCTTTCCGACGAGTTTGATATGCCGAGAATCCCCCGCTGGTGGCATGTTGCAAGCCCCAACCGCATTGTTTGATTTCTTAAAAAAAGGAGTATTACCATGTTAAAACGATTTGGCGTCATGCTTGACATGTCAAGAAATGGGATCATGAAGCCCGAGGAAGTAAAAAAATATGCCGCAACGATCAAAAAGCTCGGCTATAACATGATCCAGCTTTACACTGAGGATACCTATGAGGTGCCCGGCGAACCCTATTTCGGTTATCTGCGCGGCAGATATTCTCAGGCAGAACTAAAAGATATCGTAACATACTGCAACTCCATTGGTGTTGAAGTCATTCCTTGCATTCAAGTCTTGGCGCATCTCAACCAGATCTTTATGTGGAAAAACTACGATGCGATCAAGGATACCGACGATATCTTAATGGTTGGCGAGGCGCGCACCTACGAGCTCATTGAAAACATGCTCAAAAGCGTGAAGGAATGCTTCACCACAAATATCATAAACATCGGCATGGATGAGGCACACATGTTAGGTCTTGGCAAGTACCTGGATAAAAACGGCTACCAAAACCGTTTTGACATCATCCACCGCCACCTTGACCGTGTGCTGGCGCTGACCAAGAAATATGAGCTGAAGCCCGTTATGTGGTCGGATATGTTCTTCCGCCTTGCCAACCACGGCAGGTACTTCACAACCGACCGCACCGTCATTACCGACGAGATCGTTGCCTCCCGCCCTGAGGGTGTGGACCTCGTATACTGGGATTATTACTCCGAAGCCAAAGAGGGCTACGATGCGATGCTCGAAATGCACAAGCGCTTCCCCGGCGAAACCTGGTTTGCGGGCGGGGCTCGAACCTGGGTAGGCTTTGCCTCCAACAATGCCTTTTCCCTGAAAACCATGTCACTTGCCATGGAAGCCTGCCGCGAGCACGGTGTTAAAAATGTGATGATGACGCTGTGGGCAAACAACGGCAGACTCGCCTCCTATTACGCGGTGCTTCCCACGCTTTATGCCGTGCGCAGAATGTATGACGGCGTCACCGACATGGACGTGATCAAAAAGGAATTTAAGGACGTTACGGGTGAGAATTTTGATGACATGATGCTCCTTGACCTGCCGATCGATTTTGGCAAGATCCAACGCGATGGCACGCATCATCACACCTACCTGCTCTACAGCGATCCCTTCCTTGGCATGCTGGATCCCTGCGTGAAAAAGAGCTACAAGGCGGAGTATGAGGCAGTTGCAGAAAAGCTTGAGGCTGCGGCAAAGGTAAGCAGCAGCTACGCATATATCTTCAAGAGCTGTGCCGCACTTGCAAGTGCGCTTGCCGACAAGCATGACCTTGGTGTACGCACCCGCGCCGCTTACAAGTCGGGCGACCGTACTGCTCTCTTGGCGTTGGTGGAGAATTACAACACGACCATTGCAAAGGTAACAGCATTTACAAATGCCTTCCGCACCCTGTGGTTTACCGAAAACAAGCCCCATGGCTACGATGTTTCCGACATCCGCTTTGGCGCACTGCTCTACCGCTTAAACGCTTGTCGCGATCGCCTTGCCGCGTATCTTGAAGGTGCTGAAAGCTCCATTCCCGAGCTTGAGGAAGAGCTGCTCCCCTACATCGGTCACGGCTTTACCTCCGAGGAGCTTGATATGCCCATTCCGCTGTACTGGCGCGATATTATCACGCCAAACGTGCTTTAATCATAACCACCCGTCAAACGGGTGGTTTGCACTAGGGCTAAAAGCCCAATAGTACCGGCCAGCGGCTCAAGCCGCTGGCTTTCGTATACTCAAGCCTATTGCCTTTGCCACCTTTGCCGCCCTTGAAAGGGCGCTCGT